>CANROK010000027.1 GCA_947632205.1 uncultured Bacilli bacterium | reverse complement strand
TGTTGAGATAACCAAATTGTTTCGTTTTCCAATTTTACATCAATTTTAGTTTCTCCATCTTCTGATTGATAAATAATTATATTATTAGAATCATCTTTGTTCTTTATTTATACATCTCCATAAATTTAAAAGATGCCAATTTTTTATAATATTGTGACATCCTTCATTTTATGTAATTTTTACTACTTTTTTAATTTTTTATTAATTAAAATCCTTAAACCCTTTTTTTATATTATTTACCACAACAATTTTTATACTTTTTTCCACTTCCACAAGTTCCTTATAATTTAGTACATATATTATTTATAGTATTACCGTTATTATTGGTATTTTAAGGAATCTTTGGTCTGGTAACAAATAGTATTTATGTTATTTACATCATTACTATAAATATTTCATAAAATGGGAACAAATTGGGAACATTGTTATCATTCGCTTACAATATTCTTATTTATTTTTCTTTTTTCAATATGTGACAATAATATACTGATAAATCCATTTCAATTGTATTGGCCATAAAATATACTGGTACTATATTACCAAGAACTTCTTTTGGAATAATTTTACAAAATAATTTGAAAAAAACTCCGAATTTAAAATATTTTTTAATTCTATTTTGATATGCATATAAGTGATTAATAACTTTATTTTTCATATTTTCAGCAATTACTATACTAAAATTATTATTTTTAATGTATTTATCAATATTACCAATGTATTCAAATTCATCTAAATAATATCCATTTTCAACTAAAGTTGCACCTATTTCTTCTATTTCTGATAATTGCTCTCTAGGTTTATTAAGATAGGCATCATAAATAATAAATAACCCGCCTTTTTTTAATACTCTATTTACTTCTTTAAAAATTTGATTTTTATTAGTAGAATAGCATAATGTTTCTATAGCATATACAAAATCAATGGAGTTGCTTTCTATTTTTTCTAAATTATGATAATCACCTTCAATTAGACTTATATTATATTTTCTATTTTTTTTATCTAAAGATGGATACAAATCTATACCTGTAAATTTAATGCTAGGATTTTTTTTAGCAAGATATGCCATATTTGCACCTTGACCACATCCCAATTCAAGTATATTTTTAAAATTATTTTGTTTTATTATTTCATCTATTTTGTTCACATGGTATGTTTGATAATTTTGGCCATTTTTATGTATACCATCATCTGAAATGTCGATATGCATATATCCTTCATTAGAACCAGCTAATCTATATAATAAATATTTTGTCTTTTTATAATATTTTTTAATATCATCATGAGTAAATTGATCTTTATTAAAAATAAAGTCAAAATCAACTTTGCTTCTTAGCCATATAAAATCTTTTATTAATTTTTTCTTATACTCTTCCATAAAACTCCTTCAAAAAACAGACAAATATTAAAATGTTCCCATTGGAAAGTCCTTGATTTTACGGGGTTTTTTGGTATTTTTGGGAACAAATTGAATTTTTTGTGCACATTTTGAGCACATTTTTCAATTTTTTTGGGTTTTTTATGATTTTTTCAAAATCCTATGCCTCGCAAACCCTTATATAACCTACTACTTTCCACAACAATTTTTGTATTTCTTACCACTGCCACAAGGACATGGATCATTTCTACCAACTTTAGTTACTCTCTTTGGTGCACTTTTAACTGTTTCTTTACCATCATTAGCAACACCATTTAAAGTTTGTTTTCTTTCTGTATTTTGTCTTACTTCAGCTTTTAAAAGGAATTGAGCAGTTAATTCTTCAATCTTAATAAGTAGATTATCAAAGATTTCAAAGCCCTCCATTGTATAAGCTTGAATTGGATTACTTTGAGCATATCCTCTTAAACCAATACCTTCCTTTAAATGTTCCATTGCACTCATATGATCTACCCAGTTAGAATCAATTATTCTTAGGGAAATAGCTTTTTCAAATTCATTCATAATTGGTGTATCAACCATTTTCTTTTCATAATCTTCAATAACTAAATTATATAGATAATCTCTTAATTCTTCATCATCTAACTCTTTAACATCATTAAATTTTAATTCATTATCTTGTAAATAATTAGCATTTACATATTCAACTAATTCTTTTTTATCAGCATCTTCTATTTTACCTTCTTTAGAATAATGACTTTCAACTAAATTAGTAATTGTATTTTTAAATATACTTAAAATACTTTCATGAATACTATCTTGATCTAATATTTCATTTCTTCTATTATAAATAATTTCTCTTTGTTCATTTAAAACATTATCATAATCAAGTAATGTTTTTCTTATATCGTAGTTATTTCCTTCAACTTTCTTTTGAGCACTTTCAATAGCATTAGTTAATGCTTTAGAACGAATAGCTTGAGATTCATCTATACCTAATTTAGTAAGCATATTTTTAATACTATCAGTTCCAAAACGACGCATTAAATCATCTTCAAAGGAAACAAAGAATTGACTTTTACCTGGATCTCCTTGACGACCAGCACGACCTCTTAATTGGTTATCAATACGTCTTGATTCATGTCTTTCTGTACCAATTACACAAAGTCCACCAAGTTCTTTAACACCTTCACCAAGTTTAATATCGGTTCCACGACCAGCCATATTAGTAGCTAATGTAATAGCGCCAATTTCACCAGCTTTAGCAATTATTTCGGCTTCTCTTTCATGATTTTTAGCATTTAATACTTCATGTTTTAAGCCCGCTTTTTTAAGTAGTCCACTTAAATATTCATTTGCTTCAACAGAAATAGTACCAATAAGGATTGGCTCACCAGTTTTATGAATTTCTTTAACATATCTTATTATTGCATCATATTTACCTTTACTCGTTGCATATACTAAATCAGCATAATCTTCTCTAATAACTTCTTTATTAGTAGGTATTTCAATAACATACATATTATAAATATTTCTAAATTCTTCTTCTTCTGTTTTAGCAGTACCTGTCATACCAGATAATTTCTTATACATTCTAAATAAATTTTGGAATGTTATTGTTGCCATTGTTTTTGTTTCTTCATTAATAGTAACATTTTCTTTGGCCTCAATAGCTTGATGTAATCCTTCACTAAATTGTCTTCCATGCATTAATCTTCCGGTAAATTGGTCAACAATAATTACTTCATCATCTTGAACAACATAATCTACATCTTTTTTAAAGCCGTAATTTGCCTTTAGAGCTTGATTTAAATGATGAACTAATGCTGTATTATCTAAATCATATAAATTTTTTAAATTAAATATTTTTTCAATCTTTTTACTACCTTCAGCAGTTAGAGATACATTCTTTGTTTTAACATCAATATCATAATCTTCTGTTTCTTTTAATTTTTTAACGGCCCTATCAGCATCTACATATAAGCTTCTAGAATTCATTCTACCACCACTTATAATAAGTGGAGTTCTAGCTTCATCAATTAAAATTGAATCAACTTCATCGATAATACAATAATTAAGAGGTCTTTGAACTCTATCTTCTTTTCTTACTACCATATTATCTCTTAAATAATCAAAACCAACTTCATTATTTGTTGAATATAAAATATCACAGTTATAGGCATCTTGTTTTTCTTTTGGAGACATTTCTCTTAAATTAACTCCAACAGTTACCCCAAGTAAATCATAAGCCGGTTTCATCCATTCCGCATTACGTGTAGATAAGTATTCATTAGTAGTTACAACGTGTACACCTTCACCAGTTAAAGCATTAACATAAGCAGGAAGAACTGTAGTTAAAGTTTTACCTTCACCAGTTTTCATTTCGGCAATATTACCATAATGGATAGCAAGACCTCCTAAAAGTTGAACATAATAGGCCTTCTCACCAATAGTTCTACTTGTTGCCTCTCTCGCTAAAGCAAATGCCTCAACTAAAATATCATCTAAAGTTTCACCATTTTTTAATCTTTCTTTAAACTCTTCAGTTTTCTTAATAAAATCTTCATCTTTTAATTTTTGCATTTCTTCATCTAATGCTACTATTTGATCTGCTAATTTTTCAAATCTTTTTAATTCTTTATACTCACTATTTAATAATTTTTTAAATAAGTTCATAATCCACCTCAACAATTATTATAACATAATAGCTATTTTATTCAAAATAAAACCAATAAAAAAAACTAAATTAATAGTTTTTTAAAGATAATTCTATTTCAAGTCCATCATATGGTATTAATATTTTAGGATTATTTAATTTTTTTAACTTTTCTTTCGTTTCGACAAACATATGACTAGGTATTATATGACAATTGGGGTATTTATTAATAAGATAAAGAATATTATCTATCCCCATGTGTTTATTAGTTCCACCTTCTAAACTACAATCACATATTAAATAGTTACATACTGATGCCATATATTCTATATTTTCATCTAAAGAAGCATCACCAGTAAAACCAATATTTAAATTATCATTACTAAAAATATAACCACATGCTTTAATTGAACCATGACATACATAAACTCTTTTAATATTATAATTATCTATTTTAAAATCATCTGATATATTATATCTAATATTAAATTTCTTATAATCATTAATAAAGCCAAGTTTATTTATTTCTTTTATAATTTCTTTTCCTTTTTTAAATGTATATAAATTAGTTATTTTTTTATCTTTTAATTTTAATTTTTCTAATAAAAAGAACGGAATATCTAAAAAATGATCTCCATGAAAATGCGTAAATAAGATATGATTTATTTTAGTAAAATCTATATTTTGCCTAATCATATTTTTATAATTACCACCAGGCATATCTATTATTATTTTATCATCAATTAAATAGGAAGCACTAAATGATGGATTACTTATACTCCCTGTTCCTAAAAATCTTAATTTCATATAACCTCTTTTTCTTCTTAAATAAAATAAGAGGATAACCTCTTATTTTACATTGATAATACCATATTTATTATCATTACGTTTATAAATAACTGAAACACATTCTTCATCAACATTTTTAAAAACAAAGAAATCGTGATTCAATAAATTCATTTGTAAAATAGCTTCTTCTTCATCCATTGGCTTAGTATCAATATCTTTTCTTTTTACTATTTCATTTGTATCTTCTTCATCCTCATCTTCATCAAAATCTAACATCATATCTGGTTCTGGTAATTTTTCTAATCTCTTTTTTAATCTAGTTTTATTTTTTCTTATTTGTCCTTCTAATTTATCAACAACTAAATCAATTGCTGCATATAAATCTTTTTCTGATACTTCAGCTCTTAAAATTAATTTATTAAGTGGAATTGTTACTTCAATCGTTTGTAAATTGTTTTTACTTCTAATTAAAACTTTGCATTCTAAATCATTATAATTATCATAATATTTGTTTAATCTATTAAGCTTATCTTCTATATAATCTTTTATAGATTTAGTAACTTCTAGTTTGTCTCCCCTAATATTATATTTCATTAAATCATCTCCTAATTAGATTATATCATAAACCTTTAATAAACAAAACAAATATTACAATAAAAAACCCAAAATCCTCATACTAACAGATTTTGAGATAATATATTCTACTACGTTTTAAAAATATTTATACAGTTGTTGTTTGTTCTTCAACTACATCAACTGCTTGTAATCCTTTAGATGTTTCAATTAGCTTAAAATTTACAAGGGCTCCTTCATTTAAAGTTTTATATCCTTCTTTAACTATTGCAGAATAATGAACAAATATATCATCTAAATTTTCATATTCTATAAAGCCGTATCCCTTATCATTGTTAAACCACTTTACTTTTCCATGCATTACTACCCACCTCTTTTCTTCAATCTTATTATTTCATATAGTGGATACTCATGCAACAAAATTCGTCATTCAAAATTCGACATTATTAGCAGCGGACTATTCTAATATACCAAATCAATTAATATTTTTAAAGGGCTAATTTAAAATAATTTGTTATTTTACGTAAAATTTTCATTTAATATTATTTTTATTATTAAATTATCACTATCATAAAAATAATAAAAATCCATTTTTTCTTTTAATAAAATTTTATTTAATTCCTGATAATTTTTACCATATATATAAATATTTCTTTTTTTATATTGCTTCAATATTTTACTAATAAATTCCTTATTTATGATATTCAGTTCATACATATTTATCTTTATATTACCTATATTATCCATATAATATATATAAAAATAATTATAATTATATATAATATATAAGTCATTTTTATTTATTTTTAAATACTTATCCTCTTTAATAAATGTTATATGTTTATAATTTAATTCTTCAAGAACATTAATAATTAAATTTTTATCCTCTAAAAAAATATTTTTATTTATTATAACATTTATGTCACTACCAAATATTTTATTATTTAAATCATATTCTTTTAACATCTTACTATAAACTTTTATAAATTTTTCTTTATTTATTATTCGTCCTTGATTTAAACAATTTTTATATGGTTTATAAACAATTATTTTATTTGTATCTATATTATATAAATTTATATAATCATCTAAATATAAAATATTTTCCATTATTACTCCTTTTAAAAATAATCCCTTATGGGACTATTTTTTATTTATAATCAGTTATTTTTGTACCTATAAATGATTCAGGATTTATAAGTTTATTATTATAATATGTTTCTAATAAAAATGTTTGTTTATCATTCATTATTGTATTATTATTAGAAATTCCTAATACGGCATCAGTTGTTAATTCATCACCAATATTTACTTCAATATTTTTAAGTCCATAATAATATGTTCTTAAATTAGAGCTATGTTCAATAACAATACATTTACCAAAAAATTCATCATCATTTATTTCTATTACTTTTCCTTCAAAAACATTTTTTACTTCAAATTCATTATCACTTGCATATAATACTCCCGTATTAGGAATATAAGTATTAGCATAATAAATTAAACTATTTTGTTGAATCTCACTACTATCATCTCGACTATAAAAATGAATATTTGGTTTAACATCATTTTTAACTGGCGAAGAAATAAGTGTATTGGTATTTTGATCTTCGTTTACAACTGGCTTACTATCATCTTTTAAAGCTCCAACTCCATAATCGTAATCACTTGGTTCAAATTTAAAACTTTGTCCTAAGAGCATTACTCCAACAAAAATACCAACTGTAATAATAAAATATATTGTTGGTAAAACAAATCCTTTCAATTTCAATTTTTTCATAATTCACCGTCCTACTAAAAGTATTGACGGAAATTTTTTCTTTTATACTTAAAGATTGGTAATTTCTATATTTTTATAATAATATTTTAATATTTCTTCATAATTTTTACCTTCTTTAGCCATACCATTCGCTCCATATTGACTCATTCCAACACCATGACCATAACCTCTCGTTGTAATATATACATCATTATTATCTATCTTTATATCAAAATCAGTAGATCTTAAACCAATTTTACTTCTAAATTCTGTCCCTTTTATTTTTTTCTCATTTATAGTTATATAATTAACTCTATTAGTATTACTTCTTTCAATATTGCTAAAACTTAAATTTTCACAAGTTATCTTTAGTTTATTGCAAATTTCATCTTTACTAAATTTAGTAGTTACTTCAAAATTATTCAAATTATTATTATCATATTTAGATTCCACACTTTCTAAATAATCTAAATTTTCATTAAATACTAAACTCGCATCTTCGGTATAACCATTACTCATAGCAAAATAAAAGGCCTCGATTACTTCATCATTATATGTCATTATCATTCCTTTAGTACTTAATACTGCTTCTTTTATCTTATTATAATATTTATCAAATTCAGTTTGCCATTTAACTTTCATTTCATCAGTCGTAATATACTTTTGATTAGAAACATCTGTTACCACATCATAATTACCGTTACTATTATTAATTTTATAAGTTGCATAAGTTCGAGCAGCAATAGCTTGGGCCTTTAAGGCCTCATTTTCAAAAGAAGCAGGCATTTCTCCAGCCACAACCCCAATAACATATTCTTCTAAATTCATATTATCAATACTATTAAGGTTCTTATCCTTAACAGCAATAATTTTATCATTAACTTTAGATGTGGTAAAAAAAGTAGTACTTGAGGTACTACTTACAGTTACTAATACAAAACTTAAAACAACTATAATAATTAATAAGATTCTATTTAACATTTTTTCTCCTTTATAAATTCAAGAAATCTATTACAAAATTAGTTAATAAATAAGAAAAAATAAATCCAAGAGCCATGATTAATAATCTTGCTTCAATTACTTTGTTTTTTCGCATAAATTTTTCAAAATTAACACCTGATAACATATATATACTTATAAACAAAAATAAAGCATATAAATATATCTTATAATTCATTATATTCTCCATTTTCATATTTTATGATTTTATCAATTCTTTTTAAATATCTATCTATATTAGTTGGTTTAGTTGAAATAAAAGTATCAATTATTTCTTTTGTAAGTTCAATATCGTTATCAGCTCCAACTGCAATTACATTACAACCATTATGTTGCTTGCCTTTAAATGCATCATCAACGGAATTTGCTTTAACACATCTTATTCCCTTTACTTTATTTGCAGCAATACTCATACCAACTCCATTACCACAAATAAGTATTCCTAAAGCATCTTTTGTTTCTGTTACTAATCTACCTAATTTAAAAGCAAAATCTGGATAATGATCTAATTCGTAATTATCTAAACCTATTTCCGTCGTTTTAATACCATTTGCTTCTAAATGCTTTATAATTTCTTTTTTAGTTTCAACTCCTAAATGATCAGCTGCTATGTATATTGTCATTTTATCACTCTCCTAAATAGATTATATCATGAAATTATAAATTTATCTTAAGATTAACTTAAATTTGACTTTATTAAACAAGGAATACTAATATTTTATTGCTTGAAATTTCCAATAGTTATATAATTAAATTAGTGTTAGGGTGTGGTGTTTTGAAAAATAAAAATAAAATTTATATTATCTTATATTGTTTTTTTGTTTCCCTAATTATTCTTTTATTTACAACGAAAAATTCACCTTTTTATGCCTTTAATGATTGGGCTGATGCTAATGCTTTTTTTACAGTTGGAAAAAGTATGATGCATGGACTTATTCCTTATAAAGATATTTTTGAACAAAAAGGTCCTTTCTTATATTTACTATATGGTATTGGTTATTTAATATCGCATCGTTCTTTTATTGGTGTTTTTTTAATTGAACTTATAGTATTTACTATTGGATTATATTATTTATATAAAACATTAAAAATGTTTTTAAGTACAAAATCTACCCTTTTAATATTACCTATTTTTATAGCCCTTCTTACTACTAGTAGAGCATTTACTCATGGAGGTAGTGCCGAAGAATTTTGTTTTGGTTTTTTCTTTATAACTTTATATTATTTCTTTAAACATTTTAAAGTTCAAGAATTAACATTTAAAGAAATGCTTATTAATGGTATAGTAGCTGGTTTAGTTTTACTTACTAAATATACTTTATTAGGTTTTTGGATTGGTTTTACTTTTTCTATCTTTATTTACTATTTATTAAAAAAGAATTTAAAAAAAGCCATTATATATCCATTAACTTTATTGTTTGGGATGTTTATACCATTTATATCATTTAGTTTTTATTTTCTAATTAATCATGGTTTTGCAGAATTTTTTCATAACTATTTTACTATCAATATTACAACTTATTCAGTAGAAAAGATTAAAATATGGGAAAGAATTAAAGAATTATTTAATGGCTTTTATTCATCTTTATATACAAATCCTGTCATGTTTTATTTAATTATTTTAACACCATTATTAATATGGAAATTAAAACTTAGTAATAAAGCTAAAATATTATATATTATAATTATTATTATGACTATTTTAGGAGTATTTTGTGGTTTAAAATTCTATCGTTATTATATTTTATTTATATTATATTTTTCATCTATATCTTTACTTTTAATATTTAATTTATTTGATATTTCTTTTAATAAAATTAATAAGTATTTATATCTAGGTATTATAACTTTTACCATTATTTTAAGTTGTATTTATTCCTATAAATATGCTAATTATAAAAGTGCTTTATTTAAACCAAAAAGTTCTTATTATCAATTTGAATATGCTAAAATTTTAAATAATTATGAAAATGCAACTTTAGTTAATATGGGCTTTTTAGATTGTGGCTTATTTACTGCATCTGGTATTGTTCCATCTACTTATTTCTTTCAAAAGCACAATTTTGATTATAAATATTTTCCGTTAAATCAAGATTCATTTGATAAATATATAAAGGAAAAAAAGACTACTCATATTGTTTATGTTACAAAATGGAGTGAAGTATTATTAAAAGAGAAAGAAAAACTATTATTTGAAAATTATCGATTAATTGGTACTAACAAACAAAAATACGAAGAAAGAAAATATAATATCTACTTATTTGAAATTAAAAATACACCATAAAAAAACCAACTATGGTTTTTTTTATTTGAACATTACTTTTGCAGTTCTAAGCATTTGCGCAGTATATCCCATTTCATTATCATACCAAGCAACTATTTTATATAATTTCTTACCATTAACTTCTATAGTATTAGTAAGAAGTCCGTCAACTAAGGCACCACATTTTTTACCTATGATATCACTTGAAACAACGGGATCTTCTGTATATTTTAAAGTTTCACTTTGATTATTTTTAAATAAAGTATTTACTTCTTCTTTTGTTGGACTTTGTTTTAATTCTAGTGTTACATCAATGAGTGAACCATCACATACTGGTACACGATATGCTCCACCATCCAGTTTACCTTGTAAAGATGGTATAACTAATCCTATGGCTGAAGCAGCTCCAGTTGATGCTGGTATAATATTTTGACTAGCGCTTCTTCCTCTTCTTGCATAAATACCTTTTTTATGAGTTACATCCAAAGTAACTTGATCATTAGTAAAAGCATGGATTGTACTCATAAAACCCTTTTCAATACCATAATTATCTTCTATGGCTTTAAGTACAGGTGCAAGACAATTTGTTGTACAAGATGCCGCCGATACTATTATTTCACTACCATCTAATATATTATCATTAACATTATAAACAACAGTTTTCATATTTCCCTTACCTGGAGCAGATATTAATACTTTTTTAGCCCCTGCTTCAATATGCTTGTGAGCACCTTCATAATCTGTAAAAGCACCAGTACACTCTAAAACTAAATCAATGTTTAAATCTTTCCATGGTAAGTTAAGTGGATCTCTCTCGGCATAAACTTTTATTCTTTTTTGGCTTTTAATTATAAGTTCATTTCCTTCAAAAGTAATTTCATCTTCATGAAATGATCTATGCACAGTATCATATTTTAATAAATGACATAATTCTTCAGCATTTGAAGTATCATTTATAGCTACAATATCAAAATCTACGCCAGTAATCATTTCTCTAAAAGCAATTCTGCCAATTCTGCCAAAACCATTAATCGCTACTCTAATCATCATTTCCTCCTATAAATTCTCTAAGTATCGAATCTTTATTAACATATTCACTTGTAATAGAATAAAATATTTTTAAGAAACTAAGTAATCTTCTGGCTTCTTCATAATAATCACTTTCTACACTAACACTATATAAAAGTGGTTCTATGTATACTTTTTCTACACCAAGTTCATATGGCAATGCGGTATTAATAATTGTATCAGCTTGATGGATAAAAGGAAAAATATATTTTTCTTCTCCCTTTCTAACATCTTGCCATAGGTTAATTGTTTCATTTACACACCTATTTCTTACTCTATTATCCCTAATTATTCTTCTAATGAGTCTTAAATCAATTGTAGATATATAATTATGTTTATCTATATTTAGTGGTATAAACGGACTCAAATAAATTTTATATTTTAACTTGTTATCAATTGATGGTAATAATTCATCATTTAAAGCGTGTAACCCTTCAATAAGAATTATACTATTATCTTTTAACTTTTTATAATTATCATTATATTCTTTTTTACCAGTAACAAAATTATATGTTGGAATACTAACTTTTTCTCCTGCTAATAAATTTTTTAATATTTTATTAAATAATTCAATATCTAAAGCTCTTAAACTTTCAAAATCATAATTACCATATTCATCTTTAGGATTAATTTCTCGTTCTAAAAAGAAATCGTCTAAGGATAAAGATATTGGATCATAGCCCTTTGCAATTAAATATTGTGATATTCTTTTCGTAGTTGTCGTTTTACCACTGGAAGATGGACCTGCTATTAAAATAAATTTAATATTTCTATTACTTGTTATTTCATCAACTACATTAGCAATATTTAAATTAAATACTAATTCACAAGATTTAATAAAATCTTTTATTTTCCCTGATCCAACAGTATTATTAATACTAGTAACATATTGCATATCTAATTTTTCAAGCCATTCTCTACCTACTAAGAAAGAATTAATTATGTTATCATAATGAACATATTCTGGTAACAATCCATCACTTTCTTTACTAGGAAATACAAAAACTATTCTATTTCTACCTAAAAAAACTATATCATATTCTTTAATACTACCTGTTGAATATGGCATATCTGAATAAAAATAATTATATCTACCTTTCAAATGATATAAACTTACAACAATATCTGAGATATTTTGAATATTTAAGGCCTTTTCTTCTGCATTTCTTAAATGATAAAATTCAATTGCTTCTTTCTTTTTAACCGTTAATTTTTGTATAGGTATATCTTCTTCAATTATATTATCCATTTCTTTTCTTATTTTTTTTAAATCTTCCGGTGTTATATTTATATCTCCAGCAATTTCTCCTAAAAAGCCCTTAGGTACACTATGAAGATAATGTATTTCTAAAGTTGGAAATACTTCCTTTAAGGCGACTTCAAAAATAAATTTTAACCCACTTTTATATACTTTATTACCAGTTACATCATTTAAATCAACAAATTTAACTATAGCATCATTAGTGGCTTTTTTACTTAATGATATAAATTCATTGTTTATTTTTACGCCAAGTATTTCTTTGCCATAATTAAAGGCCCTACTAATATCATAGTAAGATGTATTTTTTTCAAATTCTTTTTTTTCACCATTGGTAAGTGATATTACAATTTTATCCATATGTCAAACCCTTTACTATTTTCCTATATAATTGTAACATAACTTTATATATTTTTGAATAAATTTTTGATTTTTTATATATTATATTTATAGGTGATTAAAAATTGACTATGATTCCCACAGTAATTGAAAAAAGTAACAATCGTGAATATGCTTATGATTTATATTCTAGACTTTTAAATGATAGAATAATTTTTATTAACGGAGAAATAAATGATAATTTAGCTAGTATCGTAGTATCAGAGTTACTTTATTTAGATAGTATTAACCATAATGAAATTTATTTATATATAAACTCACCTGGTGGCAGTATTACTAGTGGTATGGCTATATATGACACAATGAATTACATAAAAAGTGATGTCAGAACTATTTGTGTGGGACTTGCTGCTAGTATGGGTGCTTTTTTACTTGCAAATGGTACAATTGGTAAAAGATGTAGTTTACCAAATTCAGAAATAATGATTCATCAACCACTTGGAGGTACCCAAGGACAAGCATCAGATATTAAAATTGCTGCTGAAAGAATAATTAAAATAAAATATAAATTAAATAGTATACTGGCCAAAGTGACTAATAAAAGTATTAAAAAAATAGAAAAAGATACGGAAAGAGATAATTTTATGGAACCGGAAGAAGCTTTAAAATATGGATTAATTGATGAAATAATAAAATAAGGACTAATCAGTCCTTATTTTCATTATTTCTTTGCCAAAATATAAATGTTGCAATTCCACATAAAAATGCAAAGAATAGAGCAATTATATTGAATGTAAATATAGTTAATATTGTAAAGAACATAGTAAATAAACCACATTCTATAAAATATTTATGATTAATTTCAAATTGACTCTTTTTTTTCTTAGGTTTAATTTTTATTTTCACTTTCATCAATCCTTTTTAAAATATTACCATAAATACCATATATACTATAAATTAATAAAATTATTAATATAAATGCAAGGGGAATGGAAATTATATAATTAAAATTACAATATAATATAATTGCACATATAATTCCCATTATAGCAGCATTTAAAATACTACAAGTTAATTTAATTGTTTTAGTTTCTTTAAAATTTTTAGAGTAATTAAATCTTTTTTTTAAGTATTTAAATTCATCAATTTTAAATTTTTTAGAATTTTTAAGAAATAAGTAATCTACTAAGAAATATATAACGAAGGTTATTACAAATACTATAAGAACAAACATTAATTGCCTCCGTTATTTCTTTTTGCTGTATACGCTTTCGATGCTTCAAGTTGTCTTTGTCTAACAGATTTTCTTTCGGCTTCTTTAATATCATTAACACTATCAATAAGACTTTGTAAGTCACTATTTTGAGTTAATAAACCTTGAATTTCTTTTTCATCAATATCTTGTTTTTCAAGACGATAAATATTATTACTAGATTTAGCAATTTTATCAATTGTATCAATTATATCATAATCTTCAGTTAAAACATTACCTTTATCATCGGTTATTTCCCTAGTAGTACCAGCAATTATATTTCCTAAAGAATCAATTTCACTTCTACGTGTCTCATATTTGTTAGTGCTTGCATCATAAGTAACAGTAATTATACCATCTTTTATTTGATTTCCATCTTTAAATTTAAATTTAAATCCTTGATTATTTATAATTGATCTATAACCAGATTCAATGTCAGTTTGAATTTTAGTATTAGATTTTGCATTTTCATCTCTAACATATTTCTTAATCATTTCATCTCTAATATCATTTAATTTAATATTTTTTCTTTCCTCTGGTGGCAGATCATGCATTACAAATTCGTTAATTTGCGCATATGTACCGGTAAATTCTTTAGGTGTAGAAATTACAACAGGCGCACCATTTTGATTTATTATTTCACCATTACTATCCCTTTTATATTCATGTTGGACATATGAAATTGTATGAGTAATTTTAGAACCTTCTTCATCAATTTTCTTTTCGGCTTCTGATTTAACATTACTTTTCCATTGAATTTGAGCGTTGCCAGTTTCCATCTTTTTATCAATTGCAACTTTCTTATTGTTACTTGCAACAACTTTTCTTTTATTATCGGCAATTTGTACTTCCATTAATTCAACATCGGATTTATCTAAATCAACACTTGAATTAGCAGAAACTACTTTAGTTTTACCATCTGATCCCGTATATTTTATATCTCTTCCAGTTTCGTTTTTAACTGATTCAGCTTGTTTATCAATAGTACGCAATCTTTCATCGGCTTGTGAATCTAAGCCAACCATTCCTCTTGCTTTATCAATAAACATATCTTTGGGCGTAACACCTTTTTGAACAGCATCTAAATAATCTTGTCGTCTCTTGAATTCAGATCCAATTCCTTTTAATGAACTATCATTCCATCCTTTTTTTGCTGCTCTAAATCCCGCTAAAGGATTGCCACCACCAGCAATCGTTCCCCCCACAAAACCAGCAGCTGTTGCAGGTATCGCTAAACCATCTTTTAAGTGATCCCATAATTTTAATGAGAATTTATTTTTAGAAGGGAATATTTCTTGAACTATTTCTGGGGCCTTTTTCATAAAAGCAAAGACTGCCAAAACAATATTGGCCTTAACAAGTAACCATAAGCTTAATTTTCCACCTATATCAAAAGCACTTCGACCACCAGACCATATATTATAAGCAATATTATTAGAATCTAGTGCTTCAAATAAAAGTGCAAATACATTAGAAATTAAATACATTCCAAAGTATAATACTATTAATCTTGTAAAAACTTCTAGATAACATCTAGTTACTGCTCCTAACCAATTATTGAAAATATCTTTTTTCTTCGTAATTCTTAACATTATTGGTATTGGAGCTATTATTTGATAAAAAGCAAGTTTAATAGCTCTTACTGCTACATCTAAGCAATATAAGAATAATACATAAGCTGCAAAAATACCAGCTAAAGTAGAAACACCCCATGTATAATCAATTCTTCCTTCAATTATCGCACTTTGAAAGCCAGAAAACGATCTAAAATCCCCTCTTACAATAGCATAATTATATGCATCGGCAAGTGTTATTTCACTTGTACTATTCACAACTTTACTGATAATATCTATTATTATCGTACCCCCAGTGGCTTTGTTCAAAACTCTCATAAAATCCCAAAAAGGGGAATTTGAGTCATAAGCTGTTATTTGTTGAGCAGCAGCTGCAAATTGATCTGAAAATGATGCGTTACTGTCAGTTTCAAAATACTGCATATTAGGATGAAAAAATCCTTGAAACATTATGACTGATGCCATATTTCCGTAGCATCTTAACTTAACTTCATCTTGATCTTCACCATCATCAGTTTGATTTTCAACATCCAAACAATTTGCTAATATGCCATCACTTTTAAAATCTATATTTTTTGTCATTGGACTTACTATACGTCCAATAACATTATGCTTTAAAATAGCATTTTGAGCACCATAAATAAATTGAAAGACAGTTGGAACGGCTAAAACTAAAACTATAGACGTAATGGTATTAATAATAAGCTCTTTTATTTCCGAACCACTTTTTTTAATATCTGCATTAATCATATTTTTTAAAAGTGAATACGCTAGTAAAAACAAGGCAAATATAACGATTAATGTATAGATAGAATCAGCAAAAGTTTGAAACATACTATCATTGCCAATTCTAAGTGATGCTAATACTATAAATTTTTGATATAACAAACTAATAATTCCATATACTTGTTGGTCTATTGCTAAAAACATTGATTTAAAAATTATCGTAAAATTTTCCCAAAGAAAATCTATTATAGAGTCATTAACCATATTTACCAAACACCTTTCAAAGTTAAAAAACTTCTAAATATCAATATGATTATAACATTAAAATAAATAAAAATAAATAAAAAAAACAATCTAGTACTAGATTATTCTTTATTTCATCTTAATAATAGTATCGCCATCACTTGATAACATATATTTTTCTTTAGCATATCGTGCCAAATAAGTATCATCTTCTAATTTAACAAATTCGGCATTTAATTTTTCTTCTTCATCTAATAAAGCAGCATATTTAGCGTTAAGTTCATTTTCTAATTTTCTATTAATTAATATTTGTTTCCAATCTTTATAAACGCTTCCAACTAAAAGAGACATCAATATGATGATGGTAGATATAATCAAAGTAATTCTTTTTCTCTCCTTTTTAGTCTTCTTATGCATGATTACCATTTTCTTTCCTATATACTTTACTATAAATCTAGCATATTAATATTTAATTATCAATGTTTAAAATAACGTTTTACATGAATTTTACTTAAAATTAATCCACAAATTATAAAGCCAATAAATACCGGGAATTTATCAGTTTTGAAATACAAAAATTATTCAAACCATTATAAAATGGTTATTTTTTTGTCAAATTTTCAAA
>CANROK010000026.1 GCA_947632205.1 uncultured Bacilli bacterium | reverse complement strand
TCTCTTATTATACATATTTTCCTCTTTATTTTTTATATTTTAATTATATAATACCCCCCCCGAGTGTCAATAATTTTAAATCAAAAAAGCACACAAACAAATATTCGTGTGCTGCTAAATTATTTATAATAGTGTTAAGTTGTACATAAATCTATATAACTAAATTTCCATCTTTCATAATTGTAACTTTACCATCTTTAGTATCTGCTAAAATTTCCATATCTTTAGTACCAATCATAAAATCAACATGATTTTGACAAGAGTTAACTCCTAAAGATTTTAATTCTTCTTGTGTTTTATTAGTTCCATCATTAACACACTCTAAAAATCCCATTCCAAGTGCGACATGACAAGAAGCATTTTCATCTAAAAGCGTAGTTTTAAAACAAATATTAGTTTTAGATATTGGAGAATCATAATTAACTAAAGCAACTTCTCCTAAATACTTCATGCCTTTTTCACTTTCTAAAATTTCTTTTAAAACATCTTCACCTTTTTTTGCCTTAAAATCGACAACTTTACCCTTTTCAAATTTTAAATAAAATTCATCTATTACTTTACCATTATAAATTAATGGTTTAGAACTATAAACAATTCCTTCTGTTTCATTATAATTAGGAGTAGTAAATGTTTCATAGCTAGGGATATTTACAATATATTTGCCTTCACTAGCATTTTGCCATAGTGCCTCTTTTGTTAAGCCAACTTCTAATTTAGTTCCTAGAGAATTAGAATAATATAATTTAGATATTTTTAGTTTATCTAATTTATCTTTAATTTTCTTTTGCTCTTTTAAAAATTTATCCCAATTTTCAACAGCATTACCATCTAACATACATAATTTACCTAAAACTTGCCAGAAGTCATCTATTGGATTTTTACTATTCTTAAATAGATCTTCTGCCCAATATTTATTTGGTAAGGCCGCAATACACCAAGGAATTATTCCATCTTTTTGATATTCTCGATATAATGGCTTAGTTTCTAAAGATATTTTTGATTTAAGAGCAATTTTTTCACTATCAACATCATCCATAAGATTAGGAATTTCACTGCAAAACATTAAAAAGTGAGCTTTCTTTTTAGCATATTCATCCCAAACATGACTATTAAATAAGGGATTTTCTTCTATCTCTTTTTTAGTTGAATTATTTAAAATATCATGAATTTGAAAAGCATTAGTAACATCTAAATAAATATCATTTATTCCATTGTTTTTAGCATAACTTACTAATTTATCAACAAATTCAGTATTGATCTTATCATAACTTATAAATAATGCATCGCCCTTTTTTACTTTTAAACAGCCATCAATTAATAATTTGATATATTCATTTTCCATTGTATCACCATTATTTATTATATCCTTAAAGAAAAAATTTATCAATTCTTGTATTAAGTACTACCGATATTTTATATAATGTATCAATTTTACAACCAATTTCACCTTGTTTATACTCTAATTTTCTTACATAATCATATGATTTACCAATATCTACTGCTAGTTGTTCTTGGGTAATACCAGCTATTTTTCGATACTTTTTAATATTTAAAGATATTTTCTTCATAATGTTATCATCAAACACAAAATCTCTTTTAAATGTCGTCATATTTATCACCAAGTATATTTTTACATTGTAATATCAAAATGTCCGGTAACTATTATGCCCTGTTTATGTTATAATTATTACATGTGATAAATATGAAGGGATATAAAGTATATCATCAAAAAGTAATTAAAAAAATAGAAAAAAGATACAATTTAATATGTATCTTATTTAAATATACCCATTTATCTTATTTTAAAAAGAAAAAATATTTATATGCTAAATTACTTAAATACTCTTATAAATTATTAAAATAATTATTTTAGTTTAATTAAATATTCTTTATTTCTAATTGTTAATATTAATACTATTTCATCAGCATCATTAATTTTATTAGTGGTCTCTAATACTATTTTACCCTTTAAATTACTTGGTGTTACATCTTCTACTATAGCATATTCATCTTTTTTATTAATTAAATATCTTATTTTAGCAAATGAATTAATAAGATTTTTAATATTAGAATTAGCAGTATAGAATGGAATATCTTTATCAATAGTATATTCATAATCTAAAACAATTAATGTTGTATTATTTTTTAAATTATTATTTGTTACTTGCCCAACATAAGTACTACAATTTTCATATTTAGTACAAAATTCATAATTATAAATATATTTATTAGTAAATTCAACATTATCCAATTTTAATTTAGTATTTTTTAAATTAGAACTACTAAAATTTATTTCTTTTCCTAAATTATAAGTACTATCAATACTTACACTATCAATAAGTATTGGTGAAATAGTTACATAATTAAAACTACCTACTAATTCTTTTTTATTTGAAGTAATACCACCATCTACTTTAATACGATAATTTTTCTTAATATTCTTTTTATCTATTTCAAATACTAAAGTATATGTAACATTTGATTCTTTAGCAATAGTTGTTCCTGTATTATTTTTAGCATAATCTATAAAATGGACTCCTTTATCTACTACTGGATAATATAATTCTTTTCCTACTTCTAATCTAAAACGATTAAAATCTATAGTATATGATTGGTTACTACTATTTTCAATATATAGTTTAGAAACTACATAATATGCTCCTTCTTTAATAACTTCACCACGATAATTTAAATTAGTAACAATACTATCTGTAATTGAATATTTTAATCCTAAAGAAGTAAAATAATCACCTTGTTTATATTTACTATCAACATTTTTAGGAATTGATTTATATAATGAAGAACCCCCAACTAATAATAAAACAATACAAATAATAGTAAATATAAATTTATTTTCTTTAACATAATAAGTAAATTCTCTAAAAAATCTTCGAACATTTCTTTTAAGTTTAACAGTATCACCTTTAAAGGTTATTTCAATTTCTTCATCATCTTCATTAGTTATTTCTAAATCTTTAATATCTTCTTTAAAGTTAAACTTTTCAATATTAACCCCAAAGCCCCGCATAAAGAATAATATAATACATGGTATTTGGGGAATAATCGCAATTAAAACGAGATCTCTATATAATCTGGCTGTCTCAGCAGTAATTGCTGTTGTTTCCATTGATATCATTGTATTCTTTACTAATGATAAACCAATAAAAAAAGCCAAATAATAACCAATACTTAATAAATAATCTTTACAGGGCTTTTTCTTATTAATAAATAGTAAGAGAATACCACCAATACCAACAATAATTACGATAACTGCTACATATAAAAAGAAATTTAAATATTCTTCATAAAAGCCCGGATAATAATTAGCAGAATAATTATTATAAATATATTCATTAAAAAAAGTAATTATATGATAATATCTATATGCCACATAAGAGGCAAGTATAGCCAATGCTAAATTAATTATTTTAAAATATTTAATTAAAAATGCATACGGTTTTCTTAATATCATATCCTAGCTCTCCCATTTTAATTTTATCAAAAAAATCATTGTTTGTAAATTATTCTCACAAAATAAAAACTAGTTTGTGACTAGTTATTACTTTTTGTTGACTAATAATTGACCGGCCATTAAATAAATGGTTTTATTTTCATTTAAAAATTTATCTTTATTAGAATTAAAAACTTTTACTACTTCATCTATTGTATCTCCATCAGCAGTTATATAATAGGAATAATTACTTTTAGGAATAAGAATAGTTTGATTTGGATATATATAATCATTCATATTTAAACCATTCAAATTAGCTAGTAATTCGGGATTAATATTATATTTTCTAGCTATAGCATATAAATTATCCCCTGATACATTTTTTATGTAGTATTTTTAAATGTAAATATAATATCTATCATTTTATCTTGATAGATATAGATCTTTTCAACTAAATTTATGATTAATTCTCTAGTCGGATTTTCTATTGATAAGAATTTATTAATGTATTTTTCAATTTTTTTGTTATCTAATCTATTTGAATCTATTTGCTTATTTTTAAGATCAATATTCTTTTTATTATAATCTATTTCTTTTTTTATATTTTCACTTATTCTTAAATATTGTGATTCATCAATAATGTCTTTTAGCATATCCATATAAATTTTATCTAAATTCTCAGTTAGTTTATTATTTGTAAATTCTAAATTTTCAATTTGTTTTTTTACATTTATTGTATTGTCTTCAAATTTTATATTTCCAATAGAATCTTTTATTTTGTTTTTATCTAAATATTTTTCACATACATCTTTAATATTATCTAAAATTACTTTTTCTAATGTTTCATAATTATTTGTATGTGTAGTACAAACATGATATTTAGAGTAAGTCCTATAATAATTACATGTAGTATAACTTCTTCCTGTTTTATTTTGATATCTTATTGTTATTCGATGCTTACAATCCGCGCAATATAAAAGTCCATCTAATAAATAGAATCTTTTTTTCCCTGGTCTTTTAACATTTTTAGGGAGAAGTGTTTGAACATAATTAAAAGTATCTCTATCGATTATTGCTTCATGAGTATTTGGAGCAATAATATAATCATTAGGATTATTTTTAATAGTTTTTTTAAGTTTATAATTAATCTTTTTCGTTTTCCCTTGAACTGAATCGCCTACATAGATTTGATTCGTTAAAATTGCTTTTATTGTTGTATCAACCCATACACCAAGTTCTTGTGAAATACATTTACTACTACATTTTGAATTCCATACATAATTGTAGTAAGATGCTGGCGTTTTAATTTTTCTTTTGGTAAGTGTTTGAGCTATATAATGATAAGTTTTACCTTGAAGTGCTAAAGCAAATATTAATCTAACAACCTCTGCTTGTTCTTCATTTATTATTAAATGATTTTTATTATTGGGATCTTTCATATATCCAAAAGGACATCTTCCAGATACATATAAACCATCTTTCATTCTAGAATGTAAGCTACTTTTAACTTTTTTAGAAATATCTTTAGCATACATATCATTCATTATTGCCTTAAATGGGGCTATATCATTATTAGTATTATCTATAAATGTATCAATACCATCATTAATAGCAATATACCTTATATTATTATTAGGAAAGTATTTTTCTATTAATTCCCCTGTACCTATATAATCTCTACCTAATCTTGACATATCTTTAGTAATTATCATATTTATTTTACCTATTTCAATATCTTTAATCATTCTTTTAAAGGCAGGTCTTTCAAAATTAGTGCCCGTAAAACCATCATCAACATACTCTTCTATAACATTATAATTATTTTCTTTTACATATTGATTAAGTAAACTTCTTTGACTAACAATACTATCTGATTCATGAGTTAAATCATCTCTTGATAATCTTATATATAGTCCTACATTAAAACTACTATCCCCATTCATTAATCTATACTCCTCACACTTTGGGAATAATAACTATTCTTAAATGGTAAATCTTTATTTAAATTATTAATATATTTTTCTATTTCTATTTTTAATACATTAGTTATTATTTCATTTAAAGATTTGCCATTTTCTTTAAATTTTAAATTAACTTTGTATTTAACCATAGAGTTCTCTACCTCCCATAAATTCTATGGCTTTAATTTTTAAATTAGTAATAGTTAAAATTTAAAGTACTATCCATTTACCATTCTTTTTGCCATTACTTCTCTTTATAATTCCTTTTTCTTGCATCTCTTTCATTATCGTTTTTACTGTTCTAAGAGACTTATTTATTAATTTAGCAATTTCTTCTTGTTTTATATTTTCATTATTATTGATAATATTGATAATTGCTTGTTCTTCTAAGGTATATTTATTATTTAAAGTAACTATATTTTTTTCTTGTTTAAAATCTATATGAGTATATCTGTTTTTTAATTCATACTTTGTATCACTAAGTAAATTAGAGAAAAATTTTTCTAAAAATGTTGTATTTTCAAAAATATTTTTTTCAAAATTTTTATAATTTGCTCTAACAAGTGCATTTCTAAAATACCATGAATTTTCTGCAAAAACATCATCATTAATATCAAAACCAAATGTTCTTAAATATTTTATTATAAATACGGCTGTTGTTCTAGTATTTCCTTCACAAAAAGGATGTACTTGCCATATATTGGAAGTAAATCTAGCAATATGTTTAATTGATTCTTCTAAAGATAAATCTTTATATGAGAAATTTCTTTCTTGCTCTAAATCATATTCTAAAGTATCTCTAATAGTCTCAAAAGAAGAGTATATAACAGTATCTTCATTTAAAATCCACTCTTTTTTAGTAAAATTATAATCTCTAATTTTCCCTGCTTCTTTGTAAATTCCTTTAAATAATCTTGAATGAATGTTAATTAATTCAAAAACATTAAAATTAAAACTATTTTCACTTAAAATTTCTGCTATTCTAACTGAAACTTTATCTGCTTCTTCACTATCATTCTCTATTTTACGATTATTTTCTATTTTATAATATTCATCTATTCTTTTTTTTACTTCATCAATATCAATATTACCTTCAATATGCTCTTTAGCAGTTTCTATTAAATATTTTGAAGGTTTTAATCTATCAACATCTTGAAGTCCAATAGCTGTTTCCCAAGTTTTGGCTTTTTCACTACTTTTAAGTTCACCTTGTTTAATATATTCAGATAATTCCCTATTCCAATTTTTATATTTATCCATATCTAAATTATCTCCTTTTAGTATATCTATATTATAACATTCATATTATAATCTCACAATATTTAAAGTGCAATTTTTGCACTTTATTTTTAAAATTATTGCACTTAAAAAGAATCAATTTGATTCTTATATACTTAATTATTCCCCATAAAAAACTTATCCCCTTTTTCCACTACATAATAATTAAAATATTCTTGTGTTTCTTTTGGCACAATTAATTCCATATCTTGTCTTAAATCATCTACATAATATAAGTTATTAATATCTTGTAATACTTTTACACTTGTATTAAATTTTTTAGCAATACTACTTAAATTATCTCCTGGCATAACACGATAACTCTCAAACATATACACACCTCTAATATAAAATATGTTAAAGTTTAAAATGTGTTATTTTAATACATAAATACCATTATTATTAAAATTCCATTCAAAATTAGTTAATAATAATACTTCTCCATAAGTTTCATTATACATATATAAATTTTCCTTACTTATGTAAAATATTGTATTATCTATATAATCTATTATTTTATCAATTATACTATTAGTAACTTTAATTTTAATATCTTCTATTTTCTTATATAACATATTATTTTCTATTACATAATATTTATTTTCATTTGGTATAAAACTCAAATTATTATTAACAATTTTGTTATAAGTTGTCTTAACTAATTTATTATTTTCTAATATTTGAAAATCTATTTCTAATACTTTTTCTTTTTTAATATTAATTACATATTCTTTCTTTTCTTTTTTATCAAGTAAATATATTTTATTTTTATAATCTCCTAAAAATATACTATCAAACGATATATCATATTCCATATTTATTTCTGTTACTTTACCATTATCACTATTAATTAAATAAAATTTATGAAAATAATAATCACTATTATAATCCGCTACTAACAAATATTTATCTAATTTATAAACTAAATTAATATTATAATTATCTTTAGAGAATAATTTAATTTCTTTTTTATTTTTATTACTTATTAAATAATATCCCTTATAATTATAAATTAAATATTTATAATTATTTAAATAATTAATATCTATCTTATTATAACTATTATTTTCTTGTTTTATATCTTTTAATTTATAAAAGTTATCATCTTTATTACTTAAATTATATACATATAATTCATTATTACTACTACATATTGGATAAAAATTAATAACATTACTTTCTGGTAAAATGCATACTTCTTGATCATTTCCTTTAACTTTTATTTTATCAATTAAATCTTTATTATGAATATATTTATTATTTATTACAAAAGGATAATTAATATTATCTTTACTTATAATAAAAGTATAAACTTTTTCTTTAGTATTATATTCTTCCAAAATTTTATATCCATCAACATTATATTTTTGCTTATAATCATATGGTTTAAAGAAAAAATACAAAAAGATACTAAAAAAAGCAATTAAAAGTATAATAAATATTTTTAATTTATAATTCTTTTTCATTTCTATACTTCTTCTTTGCTTCCATCATATATTCAGAAATATTTGTTTCTATTTCATCTAATGCATTTTTAGATATATTAGTTAAAATAACTTTTTCTTTTACAGTATCAATTGTTACTTTACCCCATAAAAGGCCTCTAAATATTTCCATATCATTATATAAATCTGGTGTTATAGAATATAAGAAGCTACCCCATATTAATCTTTTATGGCCAAGTAATATTCTTTTACTAGTAATTGCAATTACAAACGTATTAAATATTTCACCAAAAGTTTCATTTTTTTGTGCACAAAAAGCATATAAAACTTCTTCATCAGGATTTAAATAATCATCGACTACTTTAGCATGTCTTTTTACTCGCCATGCAATAGTACTTGAATATTTATTTTGAAATTCTAAAGCTTTTTCTAACACTTTACCCATAATTAATTCACCTACAAACATTATATAATTATTTTATTTATTTAGCAAATTATTCAATATTAAAATTCATCACTTAATAAAAAATCAATTAAATTTAAATGAATAATACCATCACGTGATAAATCTTTCTTATCTAAAGAAATTACATATTTTGGATGATTATCCTCAATAGATTTAAGTGCTCCAAATTCTCTTTCAATAGTATTATCATTACCATTCATTTCATAAGTTACTTGAATATATTTAATATTTCCATCTTTCTTGGCTATAAAATCTACTTCACCATTTTTAGTTTTACCTATATATACTTCATAGTTTCTATTTATTAATTCATTATACACAATATTTTCTAGAATAACATAACTTTTAAATTCTGAATTATTGTTCTTAATTTGAGCAATTCCTAAATCAGTTGCATAATACTTATTTAATGTTTTTAAAACACCTTTACCAGCAATATCATATCTATATACCTTTTTAAGTATTAATGCCTTACACAAAGCATCTATATAGCTATAAAGAGTCTCATTAGATATCTTCTTATTTTTTTCTTTATCTAGATATTTTATAATATTATCAGCAGAAAATTCACGTCCAGCAGTTTCAATTAAATATTGTAAGATCATATCAAATAATACTGTATCTTTTAAATTTAATCTTTTGACAACATCTCTTAAAATAATAGAATCATAAACACTATGAAGATAATTTTTTATATCTATTTCATTTGTAAATTCACATCTATTTGGAAGTCCTCCCCATTTAGCATAATCCCAAAAAGTATTTAAGTCATTTCCATCTTTTTTAGTTAAAGATACATATTCTTTATAAGACAACGGATTAATATTAAATAAAACATATCTACCAGATAATACTGAAGATAACTCATCAGATAACATTTTACTATTAGATCCAGTTAAAAATATACTTATATTTTTTATCTGAGCCCGAAGTGAATTAACAACTTTTTCAAAATTATCCACATTTTGAACTTCATCTAAAAATAAATAATAAATTTTATCATCTTTAATTTTATCTTTTATATATTTATTTAACTTTTTATAATCTAATAGTTCTTCAAATTCAATAAATTCAAAATTAATAAAAATGATATGGTCTTCATCAATTTTTCTTTTTTCTTTTAATTCTTCTATTATTTGATTTAAAATAACTGATTTCCCACATCTTCTAATACCTACTAATATTTTAATTAAATCAGAATCATAAAATCCTCTAATTTTAGATAAGTAATCTTCTCTCAAAAGCATACAAATCACCTCTAATAATATTATATATTATTTTTGTGTTTTTGTAAAGTTATTACACTCAAGCGTAATAACTTTTTGTTTTTGGAAATTATTACGTCCAATCGTAATAATTATTTAAAAAATTTTTTCTTTTTTAATATTTTACAAGGTTGAATATTATTTACTAACTTAGGATTAAAATTCAATATATAATTAATAACTTTATTATTCTTATTTTTTAAACTATTTATAGTATCTTTAGTATATCTTAAGTCTATTAATAACCAGCATGCCAATAAGGGCAATATTTCATCTAGATATCCTGCTAAATCATCTCTTGAATAAGCTCCAAAATGCTTGAATACGTCATATAAAAGAGCTTTAATATCATTATCTAATTCATTACATCTATAAATAATTGGCACAGAATCATCGGTAGGTGATATTTCACTATCTAATATTTCACTATTTTTAGTTTTATGCTGACTATCTAAATATATTTCTCTATCAAGCCAATATAAAGTATCGAACATATAACTAGTAGCGTCTTTACTACAAATTAATGCCCCATCAATTAACTGTTTACCATTATAAGAAGTAACTAAAGCAGCAATTATTAAAAGACGAGTTAATTTATATCTAGTACAATCATATTCCTTATTAGTACGATAAAATAAACTAATTAAATATTTTGCTAAATCATAACTATCATAATTTAAATTTTCTATTCCTAAATTAAACATTATTACTCCTCCTAAAATTTTATAATAAAAAGCGGGTATAACTTTTATCAAATATTTATTACCCACTTCATTCTTTATTTTTTTACTATACATTAAATCTAAAATAAACAATATCACCATCTTGCATGATATAATCTTTACCTTCTAAACGAAGACGACCAAGTTCTCTTACTTTAAGTTCACTACCACACGCTTCTAAATCACTAAAACTCATTACTTCTGCTTTAATAAAGCCACGCTCAAAGTCACTATGAATTATACCAGCACATTCTGGTGCCTTCATTCCTTTTCTAAAAGTCCATGCTCGACATTCATCAGCACCTGAAGTAAAGAATGTTGCTAAACCTAGTAAATCATAAGTAGCAAATATTAATTTATCAAGACCACTTGAACTAATTCCTAAATCTTTTAAAAATGCTTCTCTTTCTTCATTTTCATAATCAGCTAGTTCACTTTCTAATTTGGCACACATTACAATAACAAAGGCATTTTCTGTATTAGCTCTTTCTTTCAATACTTTTGAATACTCATTATCCCCAACTGAGGCCGCTTCTTCATCCACATTGGCTACATATATTAACTTTTTTAAAGTAATAAAATTAAAATTCTTAATGATACTTAATTCATCTTTATCAAAATCTACTAATCTTAAAGGAATACTTTTTTCTAAGTTATCTTTTATCTTCTTTAAAACATTTACTTCTTTTATGGCTTCTTTATCTTTAGTAGTTTCAGCTTTCTTTTCAATTTTGCCAAGCCGATTAACAGCTATTTCTAAATCTGCTAAAATAAGTTCAGTGTTAATTATTTCTACATCTCTAATTGGATCAGTTTTACCTTCAACATGGGTAATATTTTCATCATCAAAACAACGAACTACTTCAACAATAGCATCAACTTCTCTTATATGTGATAAAAATTTATTACCAAGTCCTTCCCCATTCGATGCCCCACTTACAAGTCCTGCTATATCAATAAATTCAAAAGTTGTTGGGACAATACTTTTAGGATTATATAAACTAACTAAATAATCTAATCTTGTATCTGGTACAGTAACTACCCCAACATTTGGTTCAATCGTTGCAAAAGGATAATTTGCTGCCAAAATATGTTTTTTTGTTATAGCGTTAAACAATGTTGATTTTCCAACATTAGGAAGGCCAACTATTCCTGCTTGTAAACTCATAATTCCTCCTTATAATATTGGGAATGTATTAATTCCTAAAGGTATATTTATTATATACCAAATTATAATTAATGCAAGTAGGGTTATACCAATTATAATAGAATATGGTACTTGATATTTAATACTATCTATAAATCTAATATTATTTTCACCTTGATTATATTTTTCTAAGAAAGCAAGATAAACAATGAAATAAGCTAATATTGGTGTTATATTCATTGTTACACTTTCAGCAAATCTAAATATAACTTGTGCAAAGGTTGGCGTAACTTGTGAATTCATTAAAACAGGTACAATACTAGAAGATAATATCGACCATTTGGCTATACTACTTGGTAAAAATATATTACCAACAGCAATTAAAGTAAAGATTAAAATAACTAAAGGTAACCCAATAAAAGATGTATTACTTATAAAACTACCAATACTTGCAATAATTACTTCCCCTATATTAGTTTGTTTAAAAATACTAATAAAAGTTGAAGCTAAAAAGATCATAACTAAAGTATTACCAATACCATCTAAAGAATGACCTAAATTATCAAAGAAATCTTTATGACTCTTTATTGTTTTAACCCCAATACCATAAAATAAGCCAAAGATAATAAATAATAGAGTTATAACAAAGACAAAGCCATTACTAAAGAATGAATTAACACTGAATAATTTATCAATATAGGCATCTTGACTATAATCTAGTAGTGCTCCACTTAAAGGAAGACCAGGTATTATAGAATAAATAAAGATAAGTAAATAAATACCTGCTGCAGATAAAGCTAATATCATCCCTTTTTGTTCATCTTTAGTTACCACATCTTCTTCTAATTCTGTTTCTGTAAAATTATATTTAGGTAATTTTTTAACTAAAATATTTTCAGTAACAATTGTTATTATAGTTGAAACTAAGATAACAGCTAGTAACATAATAATAATAAAACCAAATCTTGAAATAATATAATTAGAATTTACAGTATGACTTGCTAGTAATGTGTATTTAAGTAAACTTGAATCATTACTCGTAAAAATAAAGTTTATAGCACTACCACAAGATAAAGCTGCAAAAGAAGCAATTATTCCAATTGCGGGATTTCTTTTCCCATAATAGAATAGTAATGCTCCTAAGGGCATAAATATTAAGTATGATAAATCACCAAAAATACTTGATAAAACACATAAGAAAACAAATATAAATGTTACTATTTTCTTTTTTAATTTCTTAGTAGTTAAAGTAATTGCCGTTTGTAAAAAACCACTTTTATCCATTATACTTATACCCATAAGTATAATAATTAAATTAGATAAAACAGTAAAATTAGCAAAATTAGATACTGTATTAGTAAATATATATTTTATCCCACTTAAATTAAATAAAGATTTAACAGTTAATGTTACAGGTGTAGTTTCATTATTTAATTCATTAATAGTATAATATGTAGCTTGAAAGTCCACTAAATGTAATATGCCACTTAAAATAATGGTAATTATTATTAATATGACAAATATTAAAAGAGGATGAAATGGTTCTCTTTTTCTATTTCTCTTCTTCATTTTTTAACACCTTCTTCAATTTTTTTTGAAATTCTAATCTATCCATCATTATCTCTCTATTACAATTATTACATTTTATTTTAATATCAACACCCATTCTTGTAATAGTCCATAAATTAGTTCCACAAGCATGACTTTTTTTCATTATAACTTGATCAAGCAAAGCATAATCTTTATTCAATATCTAATCATCTCCAATAGATATGTCTAGAATTTCCATAATTCTTTCCAAATCTTTAATACTATCAAAATTAATAATAATTTTATTATTACTAATTTTAACTTTATTACCTACTTTATCACTAAAGACATTTTCATACATATGATATTTTGGTTCTTTTTCTTTTACAACAATTGGTTTTCTTTTTACAACTTCTTTATTATTTACCAATTCTTCTAAATCTCTTACATTTAATCTTTCATCTACTACTTTTTTGGCTAAATTATTAATTTGAGTATCATCATCTAACTTACTTAAAACTCTAGCATGAGATGGTGATATTTCTTTTTTTACTACCATTCCTTGGATATTATCAGGTAATTTTAAAAGTCCAAGTAAATTAGTAATATAAGTTCTACTCTTTCCAAATTTATTAGCAAATTCTTCTTGCGTAAGTCCTCTTAAATTAATAATATTTAAGACACTTTTAGCTTCATCTATAGCATTTAAATCTTCTCTTTGAATATTTTCTATTAAAGCTATTTCCATCATCTCTTGATCTGAAAATTCTTTAATTATTGCTGGTATTTCTGTAAGTCCTGCAATTTTCGATGCTCTTAATCTTCTTTCACCTGCAACAAGTTCATATCCTTTAATACTTTTTTTAACTATTATTGGTTGAACTACCCCATATTCTTTAATAGATGTTGCAAGTTCCTTTAAACTATCTTCATTAAATGTTTTTCTAGGTTGGTATGGATTAGCTCTTATTTCATCAATTTTAATATTAACTATATTATTCTTATTTTCACTTACTAACTCTTTTTCAAAATTATTAAAGTCAATAACATTATTATTACTAAATAATTGTTCTAATCCTCTACCTAAGGCCTTTTTCTTAGTTTCCATCTCTTTCAATCACTTCCTTTGCTAAATTTTGATAAGCTTCTGTCGCTCTACTAGTCGGATCATATTCATTGATTGGAAGACCATGCGAAGGTGCTTCAACTAATCTTACTAATCTTGGTATTATAGTATTAAATACTTTATCTTTAAAGTACTTACGAATTTCTTCAATAACTTCCAAACCAATATTAGTTCTGCCATCAAGCATTGTAAGTAATACTCCCTCAATAGTTAGTTTAGGATTTAAACTTTGTTGAAGCATTATTATTGTATTTAATAATAATGTTATACCATCAAGTGCATAAAACTCACATTGAACAGGAATTATAACGGAATCACTTGCTACAAGGGCATTCATTGTCCCAAGTCCTAATGATGGCTGACAATCAATAATTACATAATCAAAAGCATTTTTTACTTTACTCAACGTTTCTTTTAATTGTTCATTTTGTCTAAATTGTTTATTTTCTAACATTTTTTTAACAAATTCAACATCTATACCGGCTAAATTAAGAGTAGAGGGAATTATTGCTAAATTATCAAATTTCGTTTTGATTATTGCTTCTTCTATATCACATTGTTTAGTTATTACATCATATATATCATGTTCAAAATCATTGGCATTTAATCCAAGCCCAGTAGTAGCATTACTTTGAGAATCTAAATCTATTAATAATACTTTTTTATTTTCTTTACCTAAAGCCGCAGCTAAGTTAATACTTGTTGTAGTTTTTCCAACACCACCCTTTTGATTAACTAATGAAATAACTTTAACCATAATACACCTCTTAATATCTTTAATATAATCACGTAATAATATTGTAACATATAAATAAATTTTAGGATATATAAAAAGAAAGAATTTTAGAAAAATTCTTTCTAGTTCGTATCTTCCATATCCACGGCTTTTAAAGTAACTAAATAAATATCATTATAATTTTTAATATAAAAACAACACTTTTGATGTTTAATAATATCTTGATATAATATTGGCAATCTTAAATTATCTCTAACATCTAATAATTCTTCAAAACTAGCTATTTCAATAATATTTTTATTTGTAAAATCAATTGTTGTTTTTGCCATTACAATTAATCTATCATAACTTCTTAATATTTTAGATACATATCTATCATATTTAGATTTAGGAGCATATAATAGCACTAATAAACCAACAACTTTATAAATTAAATAACAAGATAATATAACAAATATAAATTCAATTATAAATATATTTTTATTAAACACAAGTTCTTTTTGTAAAGCAACATATTTAGATTCTTGACTATCATTAGATTTAAATTGAATATTAACTGTTTTTTCACTTAAAGGAATAGTTAATATCATATTATCATCTTCATCAAATTTTATTTCATTACTATTCTTCTTAATTCTTAAAATAACATCTAAATTACTGGTTGTATCAAGCCCATAAGTTGATTTAAAACTACTAGCAAGTTGATTATAATAATCATAATCAATTTTAACATTTTCACTAAATTCTAATGTATTACCATTAACCAATTTTTCAGTTTTATTATCTAATAAATTATATTCTTTTTCTAAAAATGTTTTACCTTGTTCATCTTCAATAATTAATTTACCAATAATATCATAATCAAAATTAACTGTACTTACCTCTTCTGCTTCAAATTTATATAAAAAATCTATATCTACATAATCAATTAAACTAGCCACATAAATACGATTTTCATCTAAATAATCAGTTTCATAAAAATTATTTTCTTTTAAATAAACTTTATATTTAGTTGTATGATTATTAGTATAATTAATTGTTTGTTCATCACTATATTCAAATGACTCTTTTGCACAATAAAGAGTTATAACTACACTAACTATTAATAATATTATATAAATAGTAATTCTAATAGGATAACCAATATATACTGGAATTTTTCTTTTCTTTTCAAAATTCTTCTTTTGTTCTATATTATCACTTTTATTAGTTTCCATATTTACATTAGTATTATTACTTTCTCTCTCATCATCTTGCAAATTTATCACCTCAATTTATTCAACCATGTTGCAGGTAATCCAATCATCGGAATTTTTAAATTAGTTATTCCAACTACATTCTTCTCAGTTAATGTAAAATTATCCGGAGCATTATTCGCATCACCTTTTGTATAAAAATAATAATGACCATTATCTTCGATTATATTAACTATTCTATGAACAATTGTAACTCCTTCATAATTAAATACTAATACTTCTCCTATTTTTAATTTATCATAGTTATCTTCTACTTTTTCAACAATTACAACATCACCAATATGAATTGTTGGCTCCATACTACCACTTACTACTGCTACTGCATAATAATGAAAATAACCAGATGTAAAATAAACCATAACTACTATAATAAGTGTAGTTATTATATATGATGTCAACACAATAGGTTTTTTATCTCTCTCAACATCTTCATCTTTATACTTTTTAAATATATTATGGACTCTATAACTTAAAGCGACTGGTACAATTATACCAATGATTGAAACCAAATAACCACTTGGATTTGGTACAATTGGTAATAAGAATTGATAAAATTCCATTACTAATAAATATAAAATAACAGGTTTATATCCAACTTTATTAGTTAAATATGTACAAGCTATGTTAGTACTAATAATAGGTAATAAATTTATAGCAAAAAATTCAAAACCAGTATTAACATTCTTAAATAATTCAAAATTAAAATAATCTTTTGCATCAATTACTATAAATAAAATGCAAGTAAGAATAATTAATAAATTATTCCCCTCGGCTTTATTTAATAAATTATATCTTAAAAACTCTTTTAAACAAATGATAACTATACTTGGAATAAATATAGCAAATAATGCTTGAAAACTATAATAATTTTGGGTTCTTGCAAATCCTATTAATAATCCAGATAAATAATATATTAATAGAAATGCCATTAAGAAAATTATCTCTTCAAAAATTATATCTTTTGTATATCTATGTCTATCTTTTTCAATTCCAAATATAACTTCAAAGATGCCAATAACAAACGCTAAAAATAATATAAATATATAATCTTTTAATATATTTGATACAAAACTATTTAGAATTAAAATAATTAATAATATTAATTCAAATATAAGTAATCTTTTATACCCTCTTTTCATTTCTCATCTCCCAAATAGTCTTGTGAAAATATATTACAAGCTTATGCTTGAATATATTTTATATTTATACTGCTTCAGAATTATCTTTTGTTTTAAATCCTAATACAATACTACCAA
>CANROK010000025.1 GCA_947632205.1 uncultured Bacilli bacterium | reverse complement strand
AAACTTGACATAATAAAACCCTTTATGCAAAAGGGGTAATTAGATATTTTGAAAATCACTAACTGTCAAACTCCGGCGGAAGTATTATAACATAAAGATATATATAAAGCAAAGGTGTTGTATCTTGAAAATGTCTAATATCTTTGATAAAATTTTATTGGTGGTAAATAATGTTTAAAAAAATTTTAGGGGAAGCTAAAGGAATTTTTAATGTAATTACTTTAATGGATATTATTATTTCAGTAATTTTTATACTTTTTGGGCTTTTATATTTTATAAATCCCAATAGTAATATAACTTTAACTTCTATCTTAACAGGATTTATTTTAATTGCTAACGCAGGTTCTTGTATTTTTTCATATTTAAAAAGAGGAGATATTGTACTATATAATTTTAATATTATATTTGGAATAATATTATTGATTTTAGGATTAATTGCTTTGTTCTTAGGAAAAAATCTTACTATTGCTTTAGGAATATATTATTTAGTTGTATGTGCTCAAAAAATAGGATATAGTTTTTATTTAAAGAAATTTAATGAAAAAAGTTGGGTATTTAACTTAGTTGTTGGTATTTTATTTATTATATTAGGAATAATAACATTTTTTACGGATAAAGAGGCCGTAGTAGAAGTAACTGGTATATGTTTACTTGGATATGGTTTTATGAATCTAGTATCTACAATATTATTAAGAAAACGAAGTCAATATTTTATAGCTTAAAGTTTGAGTAAAATAGATGTTAAACATCTATTTTTATATTGTTAAATTAAGTTTATTTGTTTATACTAAAAATATAGGTGGTAGTTTATGAATATAAAAGATATTAGGGCAAGAGAAATATTAGATAGTAGAGGAAATCCAACAATTGAAGTGGAAATGACTTTAGATAATGGTATTGAGTCTGTTGCCTCAGTTCCAAGTGGAGCATCAACTGGTGAAAGAGAAGCAATCGAACTTCGAGATAATGATCTAAATAGATATTTAGGAAAAGGCGTTTTAAAAGCCGTTAATAATGTTAATACAACAATTAAAAATGCTTTAGTTGGTCAAAAACTGGATCAAGTGAGTGTTGATAAAATGCTATTAAAATTAGATGGTACGCCAAATAAAAGTGTACTAGGGGCTAATGCTATGCTTGCTGTTTCTCTAGCTTCTTTAAAGTGTTTAGCCAAGTTACAAAATAAAGAACTTTATGAGTATGTAACTTATGGTAAAGTAAGTTTACCTATACCAATGATTAATATCGTAAATGGTGGTGCTCATGCTGATAATAATTTAGATATTCAAGAATTTATGATTGTTCCAATAATGAAAGGTATGGCTAAAAGAATAGAAGCCGCTAGTGAAATATTTCATACTTTGAAAAAGATTTTACATCAAAAGGGATTCTTAACTACAGTTGGTGATGAAGGTGGTTTTGCTCCTAATCTAAATACTACTACTGAAGCTTTAGATTTAATAATGGATGCAATTAATGAAGCTAATTATCATCCTGGAAAAGATGTTTTAATTGGCTTAGATATTGCTGCCTCTGTTTTATATGATAAACAAACACAAACTTATAAAATAGATAATAAAATATTAAGTTCGAAAGAACTAATGAAATATTATATTAATTTAGTATCTAACTATCCAATAATAAGTATCGAAGATCCATTTGAAGAAAATGATTTAGATAGTTTAGCAGAACTTACTAATTTAATTGGTAATCAAATTATGGTAGTTGGTGATGATCATTTCTGTACTAATTCAAATTTACTACAAAAGGGTATTGATAAAAAAGCAGGTAATGCCATTATTATAAAAGCAAATCAAATAGGTACAGTATCAGAAATGACAAAAACAATTATGCTTGCTAAAAAGAATAATTATAAAACAATTATAAGTCATCGTAGTGGTGAAACAGAAGATACATTTATTGCTGATTTAGCTGTTGGTTTTGGAAGTCCTTTTATTAAAACCGGCTCTGTTAGTAGAGGTGAAAGAATAGCTAAATATAATAGACTTATGAAAATAGAAGAAGAATTATTGAAAAAATAAAACATATAATTTGACTAGTAAATATAAGCTTTTTATTTTATAATTAAATTGGTGATAATATGAAAAAACAAGTTGATGGCAATACTGCATGTAGTAGAATAGCTTATTTATTTAGTGAAATATGTAGTATTTATCCAATTACACCATCAAGTCCTATGGCATCCAATATTGATAGTTTAACTCATACTGATTTAAGAAATTTATATGGTAGTATTCCTAAAGTTATAGAAATGCAAAGTGAAGCAGGAGCAGTAGCTACAATGCATGGAGCACTTCTTTCAGGTTCTCTTTCTTCGACATTTACTGCTAGTCAAGGACTATTATTAATGATTCCTAATATGTATAAAATTGCTGGTGAATGTTTACCCGGGGTTATCCATGTGGCAAGTAGAACAGTTGCTACTCATGCTTTATCTATTTTTGGTGATCACTCTGATGTTTATGCGACAAGAGAAACTGGCTTTTGTATGTTATCTTCATCTAATGTGAAAGATGCTCAAAATTTAGCTGTAGTAGCTCATTTGTCCGCAATTAAAGGAAGTTTACCATTTGTTCATTTCTTTGATGGTTTTAGAACTAGTCATGAACTTAATACTATTGATTTAATAGATGAAAAAGAAGTATTAAAATTAATACCTTGGGATAGTATCAATGCTTATAAAAATAGATGTTTGAATGTTAATTGTGGTGTTCAATATGGTATGGCTGAAAATGAAGATATTTATTTTCAATCAGTTGAAGCTAGAAATGAACTATATTTAAAAATGCCTGATATAGTTAATGAATATATGGAAAAAGTAAATGAAATAATGCATACTTCATATAAACCATTCAATTATTATGGAGATAGTTTTGCTACTAGTGTTATTATTGCAATGGGTAGTGTTACGGATACCATTAAATTAGTAGTAGATGATTTAAATAAAAAAGGGGAAAAAGTTGGTTTAATTTGCGTTCATTTATATAGACCTTTTAGTCCTAAATATTTGTTAGATGTTCTTCCAAGTACAGTTAAAAATATTGCTGTTTTAGATAGAACTAAAGAAGCAGGTAGTGTCGGTGAACCATTATATTTAGATGTAGTAAGTGCTCTATCTAATAAAAATATAAATATAGTGGGGGGAAGATATGGTTTATCTAGTAAAAATACGACCCCAAAACAAATTTATAGTGTTTATAAAATGTTAAATACTAATCTAAAAAATAATTTTACTATTGGGATAGTAGATGATGTTACTAATCTTTCTTTAGAAGAAGAAGATTATAGTATAGAACTTGATGCTAAAGAAATTAAGATTTATGGCTTTGGTTCTGATGGTATGGTTAGTGCTAGTAAAGAAATGTTAAAAATAATTGCTGAAGAAGATTATTTTGTTGAAGGATATTTTGAATATGATTCTAAAAAAAGTGGTGGTGTAACTGTTTCTAACTTAAGGTGGAGTAAAAAAGAAATTAATGCTCCATTCTATGTAGAAAATCCTGAAATAGTTGTCGTTACTAAAGATGAATATTTAAGAAGATTTAATATTTTAGATAGTATTAAAGATGGGGGTATATTACTTTTAAATACTAATAAAGATGAAAAAGAATTAAATGAATTCTTACCAAATAAAATGAAAGAGATAATCAATAATAAAAATATAAAAGTATTTTATATTGATGCCTCAATAATTGCTTTAAATAATAATATTAAAGGTAAGATTAATAAGATAATGGAAACAATTATTTTAAAATTATTAAATATTCCAAATGGTTATGAAAAAGTAATTGAACTTACTAAAAAAGCATTTATTACTAAGGGTGAAGAAGTAATTAATAATAATATTAACGCTTTAAATGATTCCCTTAATGGTTTAAAAGTATTAGAGAAAGTTTATGAATGTGATGAGAGTGTTAAGTTAAAACAATCTATATTTGAAAGAATAAATAATAGAGAAGGTAATACTTTAAAAGTTAGTGAATTGTTACCATACAGAAATGGTGCCTTTCCATGGAATCTAGCATCTCTAGAAAAAAGAGGAGTATCATATAATGTACCAATTTGGGATATAGAAAAATGTATTCAATGTGGTATGTGTAATATAGTGTGTCCTCATGGAGTAATAAGACCAATTGTAACAAAAGATAATATAGGTAAAAAATGTGTTGGTAATGAAGAATATAATTATTATTTAGCTATTTCCGAAAAAGATTGTACAGGATGTGGTTTATGTATTCAAAATTGTCCAACTAAGGCCTTGTCATTTGGTACTACTAATAAAGAAAACTTAATGGTTGTTGATAAATATTTTGAAAATCATGAGAATCCTGAATTATTAGATAAATTTAATGTTAAGGGAGCATCTTTAAAGAAAAGTAAATTTAAATTTAGTGGAGCTTGTGCTGGCTGTGGTGAAACACCTTACATTAAACTTCTTACTCAACTTTATGGAGATGAATTAGTTATTGCTAATGCTACTGGTTGCTCATCTATATATGGTGGTAGTGCTCCATCAACTCCTTATAGTATTCCTTGGGCTAATTCTTTATTCGAAGATAATGCTGAATTTGCTTTAGGTATTCATTCTTCATATCAAAGTAAAAGAAATAGAATAAAAGAAATAATGGAACTTAGTATTGATTCAGTTGAAGAGGATATTAAAGAACAATTTAAATTATGGTTAGAAAATAAAGAAGATGTTAAAATTACAACTGCAGTTATGCATAATTTAAAAGATAAAAATATTCCAAAAGATTTACAAGATTTATTAGATTATATTCCATCAAGGGTAGTAGTAGCCATTGGTGGAGATGGTTGGGCTTACGATATTGGTTTTGGTGGCCTTGATCATGTTTTAAGTCAAAATGAAAATATTAAGTGTTTAGTCTTAGATACTGAAGTTTATTCTAATACAGGTGGACAAATGAGTAAGTCTAGTAAAATTGGTGCAGTTGCTGAATTTGCTGATTTTGGTAAAAAGACTTATAAAAAAGATTTATTTAGAATTGCTATGAGTTATCCAAATTGTTATGTTGCAAGTATTTGTATGGGTGCAAACCCAATGCATACAATTAAAGTGTTTAAAGAAGCTTTTGCTCACAAAGGACCAGCATTAATTATTGCCTATTCACCATGTGTTGAACACGGAATTAAAAATGGCTTATCTTGTGCAATTAGTGAAAGTAAACTTGCTGTTGAAGTTGGTTATGAACTATTAATGCATTATAATCCAGAAGAAGAAAAATTATATTTAGATAGTAAAGAACCAGCTTTTGATCGTTATCAAGAATTTTTAGATAATGAAGTAAGATTTAATGCCTTAAAAATTAAAGATGAAAAGTTAGCTTCAGAATTACTTACATGTCAAAAAGAAAATGCTATAAAAAGATATAATTATTATAAAAAGTTAATATAAAAAAATAATGTTGAAAGCATAATAGTTTTCAACATTTTTTATTTAAAATATTTTTTTCTCTCTTGTAGAGGAACTTTTCTTTTAATGCTTTCTATTTCATCATTAAGAATTTGTTCTCTTTCTTTTGTGAAAAAATCATTTTGTTTGATTTCTTCATATTGCTTTTTATCTTCATTCCAAATCATTTTTGGTAAAGAGTATATATTATAGCCATATAATTTATAATTATAAAATGTTTCATTAGGAGTAAAAGAAGAAGTATAGATATCTAATCCAATTCTACTAACATAGTGATAATGTAAGTATTGAATTAAAATTGTTTTAAACCAATCTATTACTAAAGAAGATAAATAATAATTATAATCTATGCTAAGATACCAATCTCTTTTTTCTAAAAAATCAGTTGTCAATTCATTATTTTTAGGATAATATTTATCTTTAGATTTACAATACTTATTAAAATATTCTTCAATACTTAATCTGCTATTATATTCATTTTTAATTAATAATTGTAGTTTATAAAATAAGTAATCTAATTTGATTTTATATTGATTGTGTTTAATATAGTCACTAGTTAAATCTTCTTTAGTTGGTATATATATTTTATTATATTTGCAATATTTTTCAAAATATTCATTGGAAAATAAAACATCTATTTTTTTACCAAGACCTTTTTCAAATGTGTCATTGGAATAACAACGATAAAAGAAAAGAAGTAAGTCTTTATCAAGCGAAGTATAACGATTATGAGTATATTTTATTTGAGAATCTTTAATTAATTCTTCTTTTAAAATATTTCTAAATAATATTGTATGTTCTTTATCTTGAGCAAGATTACTAATAAAATAACCATTTAACATTGGAAAATAATGTAATACTAATTCTGTTGATGGATTAATATTATGACCGCCTAAACCAAATGGTTTACTATAATCAATTATTTCACCATAACGATTTAAGAAACCAATAAAATTAGGATGATTAAAATTGAAAGTATTAAATTCTTGGGAATTTATGATATTTTCATTAAATGGCAATGTCATATTATTTCTCCTTTTTTGCTATATGATAACACAATGAATTTTAAGTTACAACTTTTTATAAAAAAACGAGAACACATTAACTTGTGTTCTCAAAGAATAAAAAGGGGTTGACTAGTGTGATACTAGCACCAATTCGAGAATTTCCGAATTGGTGATTACTATCCTAATCGATTTTACCTATTTTGTCAACACTTTTTTTCACTTTTGTTCACTTTTTTTGAAAAAATTTGTTTAGTTATTTTGTACTTACTTTTTCTAGGATATCACGGGCTGCAACTAAACCTGTCGCTGCTGCTGCAACGATATTTCCAGCTTTACCAGCACCATCACCAATAAAGTATATATCATGGTCTAAAAGTTTCATATGATTATCGGTAGTTATTTCATTACTAAAGAATTTTATCTCAGGTCCATATAGTAATGTTTCACCATTATTAACACCAGGAATTATCTTATCAAGTTTTTCTAATCCCTCTAAAATATTTTTAATAATTCTATGTGGAAGAACTAATGCTAAGTCACCAGCAACGACATCTTTTAATGTTGGTTCAATGAATCCTTTATTAATTCTTTCAAGGGTACTTCTTCTTCCTGCTTTTAAATCTCTAAGTGATTGAACTATTGGTTTACCATTACCTAGAGTATTAGCAATTCTGGCTATACATTCACCATATTCTCTCGTATTAGTAGCGGGATGAGTTAAATTAACTTTAGAGATAAAAGCGAAATTAGAATTATTTGATTTAACATCTTTTAAAGCATGACCATTAACACATATATAACCATAATAATTTTCTTTTGTTACAAAGCCCTCTGGATTAGTACAAAATGTTCTAATTTGATCATTATATGTATCTGTTTTAATAAAAATAGTTGGATCATAAATAATACTACATATATCTTTTAATATTTCTTTTCTTACTTCAACTCTAACACCAATTTCAATACTTTGGGATATATAAGGAATTTTATATTTATCAGCAAGTTCTTGTACCCATTTAGCACCAGTTCTACCTGGAGCCACAACAACATATTTAGATTCTACTTCTTTATCATTATAAATGACTTTGTATTTTCCTTTTTCTATTTCTTCAATGTCTTTAACACAGGCATTTTCTAAAATATCTACACCTTTATTTTTTAAATACTCAGTAAAATTTTGTATATATTCTGGTAATTTATCACTACCTAAATGTTTTTGTTTGATAATTAAAAGACTAGCACCTTCTTTAGCAATCTTTTCTTGAATCTTTTTAGCTTCTTCCATATTTGTTGGATATACATCACTATCCATCCCAAATTCATTAAATATTTCTTCAGTATCTTGAATTAATTTTTCAGCTTCACTAATACTCATATATTTATATAAATCAGATTTACCAAGTTTAGGAATGAAATTTAATTTGCCATCAGAAAATGTTCCAGCACCGCCATAACCTGATAAGATACCACAGGGATTACAACCAACACAAATGTTAGTCTTTTTCATTGGACATACCCGGTGATTAGCAAATTTTCCTTGATCTAATAATAATATTTTTAATTTTTTACTTTTCTTGCTTAATTCATAAGCCGTAAATAAACCAGCTGGTCCAGCACCAACTATAACTACATCATACATTTCATATTACCTCCCTTTAATTTTATCATAATAAAATGGATAATAACACTATTTTGTTTTAAAAATATATTTGTTATAATTAATGAAAGAGGTCTTTATGTATAAAAAAATTTATTTAGAAATAACCAATAATTGTAATTTAAAGTGTCCTTTTTGTATTAAAAATAAAAGAAAAAATGAATTTATAAGTATAGATAATTTTAAAATAGTATTATCTAAAATAAAAGATTATACTAAATATCTATATTTTCATGTTTTAGGTGAACCATTATTACATCCCCAAATTAATGAACTTATAAATACAGCAAGTAAAGATTTTTATATAAATATAACTACTAATGGATATTTAATAAATAAAATTAAAGATAATCAAAATATAAGACAAATAAATATATCTCTTCATAGTTTTAATAATAAATATAATTTAACTCTAGAAGAATATCTTGATAATATACTTAGTGTTATTAATAATTTACCTAATACTTATTTTAATTTAAGATTTTGGGTAGATAATGAAAATACTTTAAAAATGAAAGAATATTTAGAAAATTATTTTGATAAAGAAATTAAATTAGAAGAAGGTTTTAAAATAAATAATCATGTTTTTATAAGTATTGGTCATAAATTTATTTGGCCATCACTTACTAATAATTACTATAACGATAAAGGTAAATGTTATGCTTTAAAAGATCATATTGGCGTGTTGGTTGATGGTACAATTATTCCTTGCTGTCTAGATACAGAGGGTATAATTAATTTAGGTAATATTTATAAAGATAATTTAGATGATATTATAAACAGTAAGAGATATCAAACTATGTTAAAAGGTTTTCAAAATAATAAAAAATGTGAAGAATTATGTAAGAAATGTAATTTCTTAGATTAGATATTGAATGATATTAAGAAAAAACTTGTTAAATATCTAAATTAATGTATAATATTCTTTACAGGAGTGGTATAAAAATGAAACAAAATGAAGCAATAGAATTATTAAACAAATTACAAGAAAATAAATACGTAGATAGTAAAACATTAAAAAAAGTTTTAAAATTTAGTGATAAAGTATTAGAAAAATTAAATAAATTAAATGATGCTTATTTAAGCGATGTATGTCAAGTATTAATTCTTTATAATAATGAGAAAGAAAGATTAGAAATAATTAAGTTATTTGATGTTTCTCCTGAAGAAAAACAATTATTTGATATTTTTTCTGGAGATTTATTTGATATTTATCTTGATACAAAGGAAAGCGACTTTTTACTAGCAATTTTAAAAAATCCAATGTTAAGAGATAATAAATTAGCTATTAAACATGCTAAAATATTTGCAGAAAATAATAATAGAAGTAATAGAAATATATTATATAAATTCTTAACAGATGAATTTTTTATAAAAAATAATTTAGTTTTAAAGTTTATTGATAAAATTAATAAATTATATAATGAATACTATTTAGATATTGATTATATTTTAAATGTTATAAAAGCAAAATATAATGATAAATATATTGATACATATATTAAATTATTAAATGAACCAAATGTATTTGTAGCAAAATATGCTTGTTATTTTATAATGAACAATACTTTTGGTAATCCCAAAGATAATATTTTAATGGCAAAAATACTGCCAATTTTTGATGATGTTTTATATAGGAATGAGTTTGCTCAACTAATTATTAATCATAAAGATTTATTTGTTGATGTCATTAGAAAAAATAAAAATATTCTTCAACATACGTTTCCACCTCAAAGAGAATTTATTTATAGATTCTTTAAAATGGCTAGTAAAAATAAATTTACCAAAGAAGATATAAATAGAGGAATTGAGCTAATTATTAAATATTATATTAGTGATCTTTATGAAGAGCAAAAATTAATGAATATACTTAAAAATAAAAAATTTAAAGAAATGGATGAACTTCTTAATTTAGAAGTTAGTCCAAATGATATTCTTACTTTAGCTAACTTAAATAGTAAGATATATGACAAAATAATAATTATTATTAAAAATTATCCCGATTATATTAATGTAACATTAAAGTGTGTTCAAGAATTATTTAAAAATTATGATTTAGAAGAAGATGATGATTTAGAATATGTAATTAACATTATATTAAAATATGTTAATGAAAGAGATGTTCAAGATTTTTATAATGTTATAGATATAATAGAAAATAGTTATTTAAGAAGAGACAATTTAAATATTGAGTATGCTGAACTTTATATAAATGAAAATAATAAATTAAAAAGAAATTTATATCAAAATATTATGACAATACCTAAATATATTGAATATAGAGAAGAATTAATTAATATATTAATACCAGTAAATAATGAATCTTTATTACAAATATTACAAAAATATATAGAAATAATAGATGATGAAAAAGAATTGTTGGAGTTATTTAAAGTACTAATTGGCTATAATAAAATTGAAGAATTAAGTTATGAAAAAGAAAATAAAAGTGTTTCTACATTAGCTGATTCAATAGTGGGAGAATACAATAAATATGAATTAGATGAAAATGCCCAAGATATAAAAGATTATTTATTGAATAGTTTAATGGGATTAAATAATAAAAAATTTTTAAAAGATAATTATGATGAAATATATAATTGGTTGTATGAAGTTGTGGTAACTGGAGAATATGAAAATATTAATGAAGTAAAAAAGATAATTCAAGATAAATTTAATATAGCTATTGAAACTGAAGAAGAAGCATGTGAAAAGAAGATAGAATTAATTAATGATTTAATTAATACAATGGAGAATAAAGAAGAAGTTAATATTAGAAAATTAATTAAAAATAAGAAATAATATAGATTTTATAAAAATAATTAATTATAATTATTTTAGAGGTGAATTTTTATGATATTAAAAAAATGTAATGACTGTGGTGCATTAGTAAAAGTACTTGAAGATAGTGAATGCATTAAATGTTGTGGTAGCAAAATGGAAGTAGTTAAATCTAATTCTGTTGATGCAGCATTTGAAAAACATGTACCAACATATGAAGTAGTTGGTGATAAACTAGTAGTTACCGTAAATCATGTAATGGATAGTGATCACTTTATTGAATGGATTTGTTTAGAAAGCGATAATAAAGAAGAGACAATTTATTTAAAACCTGGTATGGATGCTAAAGTAGAGTTTAGTTATCAAAAGGGTAAATTATATGCTTATTGTAATAAACATGGTTTATGGGAAAATGAAATAAAATAAAAAATAATTGTTAAAAATTAAAATTATATGTATAATTAAGATAGAAAGAAGGAATTGGAAATGAATTATGATTATGGCTATTTTAATCCACAACCAGTAACAAGCTCAAGTTTAAATGGTACTACAGTTTGGATGATTGTGTCTATAGTAGTAGCAATCATTGGTGGTTTAGTAGCATATTTTACTTTTGTTAAACCAGAATTAAAAGAAAAGGAAGGAAAAGCTAATAAATATTTAGTATGGTTAAAAGATTTTTTCAGTTTTAAAACCATGTTAATTGAAGATTTGTTAAAAGTATTTTATTTAATTTTAGCAATTTATATAACATTTATATCATTTTCATTTATTAGATATAGCTTTATTGGCTTCTTATTAGTTTTATTACTTGGTAATTTAATATTAAGATTAATATTTGAAGGTTCATTAGTACTAATAATGATTTGGAAAAATACTAATGATATTAATAAGAAAATGAAAAAATAACCTAAAAAATAACAAAAGGTTATTTTTTAAATTGAATAATAGTTTAATAAATTGTATAATTTAAATGGAGGATAAATATGGAAAAAAGAAAGATGTCTTTTGTTACTAGTTTATTATTTATAATTATAGGAATTATTATATTTATTAATCCGGATATAGTTGTTAAATTTACATCATATGTATTAGGAGGAATATTCTTACTAGTAGGCATTTATAAATGTATTAATTATTATATTAAAGATAAAAATTTAAAAGTAGTTAATTATAATGAACTTGCCTTTGGTGTAGTTTCTATAGTACTTGGTTTATTATTCATATTACTTGCTGGTACAATTGAATTATTAATAAGAATATGTATTGGTATATGGTTAATAATGCAAGGTATTGGTTATATTATGAGAACTTTTTATACTACTAGTCGTGATAAGAAATTTGTAGCAATGATTATAACTGGTTTAATATTTATAGGAGCTGGTTTATATATTGTACTTGTAAATAATCTAGTATTATCAACAATTGGTTTATTTATGGCTATCTATGGAGTAATTGATTTAGTTGGCTTCTTTGTTTATAAAGATAGTAGAGTAAATAAACCTAAGGATGAAGAAATAAAAGAAGTTGAAATCATTGAAAGCAAAGACAAAGATGAAAATATTGAAGAAGTAGAACTAGAAGTAAAAGAAACTAAAAAGAAAAAAACAAAGAAAGGAAGTAAAAAGTAATTTTTACTTTTTTAGTATAAGAAAATGTTAAAGAAAATATTAGTTAGAGAATTATATTTACCTGTTATTTATATTATATTTGCTTTTATTATTTATTTTGTATTAAGTAAAATAGTAAATAGATTACTTGTTATTAATAAAAATAAGTCAGATATAAAAGTAAAAAGAGAGAAGACAATAGTTAATTTAATTAAAAACATTATTAAATATGTAATTGCTGTTATTACTTTTCTAGGTATTTTAAATGTTTATGGTGTTGAAACTAAAAGTATTATTGCATCACTAGGAATAGCAGGAGCAGTCATTGGGTTAGCGTTTCAAGACATTATTAAAAACTTATTATCGGGTATTACTATTATTTTTGATGATCATTATGTTCAAGGTGATATTGTTACCATTAATGGATTTAAAGGTGAAGTTATTGAACTAGGACTTCAAACAACTAAGTTAAAGTCTTATGAGGGTGAAGTATTAATAATTAGTAATCATTTAATAACTAGTGTTATTAATCATAGTATGTGTAATACCAATATCTTTTTAGATTTAAAAGTTAATAAAGAAATTAGTATTAAAGAAATAGAAAGTATATTAAAAAAAGTTAGTGATAAACTACAAAAAAGAGATGATGTTCATAAACCAATTGATTTACTTGGTGTAGAAGTAATAAACGACAATAATTATATTTACAAGATATTAATTGAATGTGATGCTGAACATCAATATCAAGTTAATAGAGCTTTCGCTGGCTTTTTAAAAGAAGAATATGATAAAATAGGTATAGATGTACCAAGTGATATAATAGAAATAAAGGAGAAATGAGAAAATGGAAAAAGCAAAAGTATATTTTACGAAAGAAATTTCAGAAGAAGCATTAGTAAAGATGTACAAATCTTTAAATCATGAACTTAAAGGTAAAGTTGCAGTTAAAGTTCACTCAGGTGAAAAAGGAAATCAAAATTATTTAAGACCAGAATTTATGAAAGAATTAATTTCCTATGTTAATGGTACCATAGTAGAGTGTAATACAGCTTATGATGGTGCTAGAGATAAAACTGATAAACATTTAGAATTATTAAAAGAACATGAGTGGAGTAAATATTATAATGTTGATATCATGGATAGTGAAGGAGATATAGTATTAGATATCCCAAATGGTAAAGTTATTAAGAAAAATTATGTTGGTAAAAATTTAATGAATTATGATTCAATGTTAGTTTTATCCCATTTTAAAGGACATCCAATGGGTGGCTTTGGTGGAGCATTAAAACAACTTTCCATTGGTATTGCCTCAAGCCATGGCAAAAGATACATTCATTGTGCTGGTAAAGAAGATGGTTCATATGAAGATATGTTTAAAACTAATCAAATTATGTTCTTAGAGAGTATGGCTGATGCAGCTAGTTCAGTAACTAATCATTTTAAAGATAATATTGTTTATATAAATGTTATGTGTAATATGTCAGTAGATTGTGATTGTTGTGCTGTTGCTGAAGATCCTTGTATGAAAGATATTGGTATTCTTGCAAGTTTAGATCCAGTTGCCATTGATAGGGCTTGTATAGATTTAGTTAAACAATCTAATGATCCAGGCAAAGATCATTTACTAGAAAGAATCAATTCAAGACATGGTGAACACACTATTGAAGCTGCTGAAGAGTTAGGTATAGGAACAACTGATTACGAATTAATTAATGTTGACTAGGAGTTATATGAAAAAATTAAAATATGTATTATTATTAATATTACCAATTGTATTATTAACTGGTTGTGGTAAAGATTTAACAGCTGGTGATATTGAAGGATATCATTATGAAGAAACTGATGAAGTAACTAATTTTGTTAAAATTGTAACTGATAAAAATAAAGTTATTATTATTGAACTATATCCAGATATTGCTCCTAAAACAGTAGAAAACTTTCAAAATTTAGTAAAAGAAAAATTTTATGATGGCATTATATTTCATCGTGTTATCAAAGATTTTATGATTCAAACTGGGGATCCTAAGGGTACTGGTTATGGTGGTAGTGATGAAACAATTTTTGGTGAATTTAGTAGTAATGGTTTTGAAAATAATTTAAAACATGAAGAAGGAATAGTATCTATGGCCAGAAGTGATGATAATAATCCAGATACAACTGATGATTACAATACTGCTAGTAGTCAATTCTTTATTTGTGTTAATGGTAATGATCGTATTGGTTATTTAGATGGAAATTATGCAGCATTTGGTAAAGTAATTGCTGGTTATGATACAGTTCTAGATATTTCTAAAGTAGAAACTGATAATAATGATAAACCACTAAGTGTTCAAAAAATGAAAACAGTTAGATTTGTTAAAGTTGAAGAGAAATAATATTTCTCTTTTAAAATGTATTGACAAGTGTTAAAAATACACATATAATTAAGATGGAGGTAGAAAAGATGGAAGTAAAGAATAAATTATATAAAAATCAAGGTATTCATGTTATTACTTCTATTTTTACAGTTGAACAAGGTATTACTAAAGTTTTATTAATCAAAAGAAAAAATCAACCATTTTTAGGAAGCTGGGTTCTAACTGGTGGTGCATTATACAATAACGAAGATTTAGAAAGTGGAGCTTTAAGAGAGATTAAAGAAAAAACAGGTATTGATGGCTTAGAATTAATTGCCTCAAAGGCATATGGTAAACTAGATCGTTCTCCCGTAATGCGGATGGTTGCTATTAGTTATATTGCTCTTATTGATAGTAATAGAGTTCATATTTTAAAAGAAACTCGAAATACTAGTGATGCAGAATGGTTCCCAATTGATAAAATTCCTCCTTTAGGTTTTGACCATGAAGAAATATTAAAAGATGCCATTGAAGAATTACAAAAGCAAATAGTAAAAAGTAATATTTTAAAAGGATTATTCCCAAATGGTATAACAATGCCTGAACTTCAAAAAACTTATGAAGCAATTTTAAATAAAAAATTTGATCGTCGTAACTTTCGTAAAAAGTTATTAAGTTTAGATTTAATTGAAGATACAAATACTACAAATAAATTCGAAGGAAATAAACCGGCGAAAGTTTATCGATTTAAAGAAAAAGTAGAAGATAAAAATATATTTTTGTAAATATATTTTTATTATAGATATATAAAGTGTATAAAATACACATGAAAGGAGCTTGCTATGATTTATTTAATGCGACATGGTGAAGATGATGAAAGATTTATTGGGGGATGGAGTGATATCCCTCTTACACCTAAGGGTATTAAAGAAAGTATAATTGCTAGTTTATGGTTATCTAAAAATACAAATATATCTAATATAATAGCAAGCGATATAGAAAGAGCTAAAGAAACTAGTTTAATAGTAAGTAATATTATCCATGTACCAGTTAGTTATGATACTCACTTGCGTGAACAAAACAAAGGATTAATAAATGGTTTAGAAAAAGAAATGGCGATAAAAAAATATCCTGAATATTTTCAAAATGTTAGGGTTGATACTGTTTATCCTGAAGGTGAATCACTTAAAAATTTATATGAAAGAATAAAAGAGTATTATTTAACAATGGCTAGTATTGAAGATAATACATTAATAGTTACTCACCGAGGTGTAATAAATATGTTATATTATTTAACACAAAATAAAGAATTAGATATGAATAAAGAACAGTTTGGTGTAGTTCATTCATCGATACATGAATTTAATAAAGAGAAGAAATTAATAAGGAGGATATGGTAATGATAAAAAAGATTGTATTAACAGGAGGACCTGGCTCAGGTAAAACAGAAGTTATAAAATATTTGGATAAGTATTATAAAGATTTAGAATATAATGTCATAATTATTGAAGAGAGTGCTACCTATTTAATTAATAAGGGTATAAAACCATTTGGAGATAATGCTCTTAAAATGAATGATTTTGAAGAATTAATTTTAAAAATGCAATTTAATAATGAAGAATTAATTGATAGATGGTTAAATATGTTAAAAGTAGATAATACTTTAATTATTTGTGATCGAAGTGTTATTGATCCTTTATCTTTTATTGATTTAAAAGATTATCATGATATTTTAAATAAACATTTAAACATTAAAAATAATTATTTAGAATTATTAAATCGATATGATTTAGTAATTAATTTAGTTGGTAGTAAAGAATATTATACTAGAGATAATAATAAAGCAAGAACGGAAGAAGTTGATGAAGCTTTAGAAAAAGGAATAAAAACTTTACAATTATATTTAGGTCATAATAATTTACATATAGTGTTACCTAAAAAAACAATTCAGGAAAAAGCTAATTGCGTTATTGATATAATTAATGAAAATTTAAAAGATTATAGGAAAAAAAGACAAGAAAAATATTTAGTTAATCTAGATAATTCTAATATGGAAAAAATTCAAAGTATAAGTAATAAAATGCATATTACCCAAGATTATTTAATTAGTGATTATAATTATGAAGAGAGAGTTAGAAAAGTAGAATATCAAAATAATATAATATATTATCATAATATATATAGATTAGATAATAAAAATATTATCAAAGTTTTAGAAGAAGAAATAGATGTAAATAGATATTTAGAATTATTAAAAAATAAAGATATTAATTATCAAACAATTGAAAAAGATCGTTATTATTTTGCATATGAAGATGAATATTTATATTTAGATGTCTTTGATAATTTAAGTATCTTAGAAATTAATGGTTTAGATGATTATTATGTTAAAATTCCACCATATTTAGATGTTGTTAAAAAAGTAACCGATGATAAAAATTATTCTAATAAAGTTTTAGCAAGAAAAAAATAGAAAAGATAAAATAGTATAATTTATTAAATACTAACCATACTATAAATGGTAGAGGTATTACTCTACGAGGGAAGGACACGATAAATTGTGTCTTTTTCTTTCATAAAAATATTGACATACATACAATCGTTTGGTATATTATTATTGCTTGAAAATATTAGGAAAAAGTTGGTGATTTTATGGATAAAATAGTAATAAGAGGAGCAAGAGAAAATAATTTAAAAAATATAGATTTAGAGCTTCCTAAAAATAAACTTATTGTTATGACTGGTGTATCTGGCTCAGGTAAAAGTAGTTTAGCTTTCGATACAATTTATGCTGAAGGGGAAAGAAGATATGTTGAAAGTTTATCTGCTTATGCTAGACAATTTATTGGTTCTGGAAATAAACCCGATGTTGATTCAATTGAGGGACTTTCACCAAGTATATCTATAGATCAAAAGACTACTAATAAAAATCCAAGATCAACTGTCGGAACCATTACGGAACTATATGATTATTTAAGATTATTATATGCAAGAATTGGTGTACCTTATTGTCCTATTCACAAAATACCGATTAAGAGTCAAAGTATTGAAGAAATGACTAATAAAATTCTTAATATGGAAGAGGGAACCAAAATAGAAATATATGCTCCCGTAGTAAGAGGAGAAAAAGGAACACATAAAGATTTAATTTTAGATTTACAAAGTAAGGGATTTACGAAAATCAAAGTTAATGGAGTTATGTATAATGCCTCAGACGAAATTAATTTAGAAAAAAATGTCAAAGATGATATATATGTATTAGTAGATAAATTACCGATAAGTGGAGATGAGCGAAGTAGAATTTTTGAGGCCTTAGAAGTTAGTACGAAAATGGCTAATGGCTTAGTAAGTATTAGAGTTAATGATGAAGAAGATATATTAATGAGTGAAAATTATGCCTGTCCTTATTGTAATTTTTCAATTAGTAAATTAGAACCAAGAATGTTTTCATTTAATTCACCATATGGGGCTTGTGATGATTGTAAGGGCTTAGGAACAAAGCTTAAAATAAGTGAAGAATTATTAATACCAGATAAAAATAAAAGTATTAATAAAGGAGCAATTGTTGCCATTAACTTAGATAATAATATGTATATGAGTAGTTTATATACAGTAGCGGAACATTATAATATTGATTTAGATATACCAGTAAAAGATATGAAAAGAAAAGATTTAGATATTATTTTATATGGTACAAATGATATTATGGATTTCCATTATGTTGCTAAAAATGGTAGTACGAGAGATACTAAATCAAAATATGAAGGTATAATAAATAATTTAGAAAGAAGATATTTAGAAACAAATAGTTCTTGGATAAGAGAATGGATTGAAGGATTCATGGTTGAATCTTTATGTAATACTTGTAAAGGAACTAGATTAAAAGATGAAATATTAGCAGTTAAAATAAATAATAAAAATATTTATGAAATGACAGAAATGGCAATAGATGAATTAAGAGATTTTTTAAGTAATTTAAAATTGACTAAAGAAGAAGCAGAAATTAGTAATTTATTATTAAAAGAAATAATAGTTAGATTAGATTTCTTAATGAATGTTGGTTTAAATTATTTAACTCTTGCTAGAAGTGCGGCAACTTTATCTGGTGGTGAAGCCCAAAGAATTCGTTTAGCTACCCAAATAGGAAGTAAATTATCTGGTGTGTTATATGTTTTAGATGAACCATCCATTGGACTTCATCAAAGAGATAATGAGAAATTAATTAATTCATTAAAAGAAATGCGTGATCTTGGTAATACTTTAATTGTTGTAGAACATGATACAGATACAATGCTTGCTGCAGATTACTTAGTTGATATAGGTCCTGGTGCCGGAGATAATGGTGGTTATGTAGTTGCCTCAGGTACACCGGAAGAAGTTATGGCTAATGAAAATAGTATTACAGGTAGATATTTATCTGGTAAAGAGAAAATTGAAATACCTAAAAAACATCGTAAAGGAAATGGTTTAAGTTTAAAAATAAAAGGGGCTTGTGAAAATAACTTAGATAATATTGATGTTACAATTCCTCTTAATAAATTTGTTTGTGTAACTGGTGTATCTGGTTCTGGTAAAAGTACACTAGTAAATGAAATATTATATAAGACATTACATAAAGAAATATATAAATCTAAAGATATGCCTGGTAAATGTAAAAAAATATTAGGTATGGAAAATATTGATAAAGTAGTTAACATTAGTCAAGATGCAATAGGTAGAACACCAAGAAGTAACCCTGCAACTTATGTTGGTGTATTTGATGATATAAGAGATGTCTTTGCTAATATGAAAGAATCTAAAATGCGTGGATATGATAAGAGTAGATTCTCATTCAATGTTAAAGGGGGAAGATGTGAAGCTTGTTGGGGTGATGGTGTTAAAAAGATAGAAATGCACTTTTTACCTGATGTCTATGTACCTTGTGATGTTTGTGGAGGAACTCGTTATAATAAAGAAACTTTAGATGTTAAATTTAAAGGAAAAAGTATTGCTGATGTTTTAGATATGCGTGTAAGTGAAGCATTACCATTCTTTGAAAATATTCCGAAAGTTAGAGATAAATTACAAGTTATGCATGATGTAGGGCTTGATTATATAACTCTTGGACAAGGAGCACCAACTTTATCAGGTGGTGAAGCAGGAAGAGTAAAACTTGCTAAAGAATTACAAAAGAAAGCCACTGGTAAATCTGTCTTTATTTTAGATGAGCCAACAACTGGTTTACATTCAGCTGATATTAAAAAGTTATTAGAAGTATTAAATAGAATTGTTGATAATGGTGATACAGTTATTGTTATTGAACATAATTTAGATGTTATTAAACAAGCTGATTATATTATAGATTTAGGACCTGAGGGTGGTAAATTTGGTGGTAAAGTAATTGCTACGGGAACACCGGAAGAAGTAAGTAAGATACCTGAATCTTATACAGGAATATTCTTAAAGAAAATATTTGATAAAGAAAAGTAGGAGGGTGATGTAAAGTAAATGTTGGAAAAAAATAAGAGAAAATACAAGTTATATAAATTAAATTTGTATTTTTTTAATTT
>CANROK010000024.1 GCA_947632205.1 uncultured Bacilli bacterium | reverse complement strand
GCACAAATTATTTTGCAAATTTTTTGGATATTTTATTTTGCAATTACTAAGTTAATTTATTTTGCAAATCTATAAAAAAGTGTGGCTCTTGCCACACTTTTTTTATTTTTTACTATTATTTTCTTCATCCATGTCAATAGCTTTTAGTTTTAACATATAGACATCATTATTATTTTTTACATAGAAATAACTCTTTTGATGTTTAACTATATTATAGTACATAATTGGTACCTTTAATGTATCTCTAACATCTAGTAATTCTTCAAATTTTTGAACATAAATTACATGATTTCTCTTTTCATCTATACCAGTTGATGTTTCAACAATTAAACGATCATATTCTTTTAATATTTTTTCTAAATAACTATCATAATTACTTTTCTTACCAGGTAAAAGTACTAATAAACTTATTAAATTTTTAATTAAAATTATTGATATTATTAATAATACTATTTCTACTAGGAAAACAATACTATTAAATTCTAATTTTCTATCTACAATGGCTTTCTTCATAACACTAGCATCTTGTGATTTAAAATTAATTTCTATTGCTTTTTCAGATAATGGAATAGATAATGTTACATTATTAGTGTCATTTATATCTACCACATCTTTACCACTATTTTTACTAACCACTAAACTTACTTCCAAATAACTAGTAGTATCTACTCCATATTGTGTTTTAAAATTATTAGCCAAACTATTATAATAATTATAATCTATTTCAACATTTTCGCTAATATCAAAAGCATTTTCAACCATTTGACCTTGTTTTAAATCTTTTAAAATATATTCTTTTGTAAAGAAAGTATTTTTGTTATTACCATCTTTAATGACAAGATTTCCTACTACTTTATAATCATATGCCATATTTATATTTCGAGCAATTCTAAAGTTATAGTTTAAATCAATATTGATTTTATCTATTAAACTGGCTACATATAGCATATTTTTACCTAAATATTTTTCTTCATAAAAGTCATTTTCTTTTAAATAAACTTGATAATCAACACTTTGACTTTCACTATAATCAATTTCTTCAGCATTTTTATATTCAAAAGAATATTTAGCTGCAATTAAACACCCTAAAAAGCAAACCAAAAATAATATTCCATAAATTATTATTCGTTTTTCAAAACTCATATAATTACTTTTTGGTTGACTTTTTACTTTTTTAATTTCTACATTATTTTCCATAATAATTAACTCCTTATTATTCATCGTATTTTTTATTCTTATATATTAAGAATAATATAATCGTTTGAAATTGTCAATTATTTTTAAATATTTTATGTTGATAATAACACATAATTAACTTTTAAATTATCATTAATTGTAACTATATATTTTTGAGATTCTATTATTTCATGTGTATTTTTATTTTTAAATATTATCTCAGCTTTAGTTTTACCTTCCTTAAGTCCTTTAAAATATAAATTAATATAAGAATATTCTGCATCCATTTTAGAGTCATCAACAATTATTTGTAATAATTCTTCATTTTCAATATTAATAGATACATTGGGATAAGTTATACTATTATTATAAATAATATTTTTTATTTTTATATTAATCATTTCGTATTTAGAAATTATTTTATATTTAACATTATAATATTCTAATCTATTTAATACTTTATTTATATCATAATTATATTTGGTTTTCCCCTCTAAAACATCTGTAACTAAATATTTTTCATTATTTAAGAAAATATATACTTGATCACTTGGTGAACACAAAAATGAATAAGTATTATACTCATCTTCATAAAAAATATTTAAACTATTATTACAATCAGGATATGCATCTTCTATTCTAGCCACAGGATTAGTAATATATAAATATTTATCAAAGCTTCTTTTATAAAGATAATTACAATATAAGATTATAGATAAAATAGTAATAAATACTATTATTATACTTATAATAATTTTAATAACATCTTTTTTAGCTATTTTATTTTTTTCGAGTAATAAAATATTTCTAACTAAATTATTAAAACAAGTAATTTTTAAAACAAAGAACATAATTATTGCTCCACTGGTATTTAAAATAATATCATCGATATCAAATACACCGATACCACTTATCATTTGGATAGTTTCAGTACAAAGAGTAATACCTAAAATAGTTAAGAGAAAATAAGAAAATTTATTTTGACTCTTAAAAAATAATGGTAAAAAGAAAGATAATGGCATAAGCGCAATAAAATTACCTAGTAAATTAAATAATATATCATTTGCATCATATAAACTATCAAATTTACTTATAAAATTTATAATTGTTTTAAATGGAATAAAGTTATTATTAAAGGTAAAACGATTATTAAAAGTTATTCCACCTCTACCCCACATTGTATCAAATAAAGTTAGAGTTAAATATAGTAATATATAAAGGGCAAAAAATATTTTTAAATTAACTAACATAGGTTTATTATTTTTTAATTCTTTTGCTAAAAATAAACCACCTAAATAGATAAAAAGTACAATTAAAAATAATAAGATTAAACGATTACTAGTATAAAAAGTAAAAAAAGGTAATTCTAAAATAAAATAAAAAAATAATAAGATTATACTAATAATATAAAATATTTTGGCTTTAGTTTTGTTTTTCACACTTATCACTTCCAAAATAATTATATATTAATCTTATTATTTAATTATTAAATTAATCTTAATAAATTATTAAATATTTCTTAATTTATATAAGAATAAAATTCATCTTTATTATCCATACAATATTCTTTTCCCGAAATACCAAAACAATTAGTTAAACCATATAATTTTAATTTTAAAACTATTTCATTATCACTATTATATAAATAGATTAATAAGTTAGATCCCTCTAAAGTAATAAGTGAACCATCTGGTATAGCATTACTAGATGCTAATATACTTAATACTTTATTTAAAGTATCAGTGTCACTAATTGTTTTTAATACTTCTATATTTTCATCTTTATAAATAACTGATTCTATTTTAGCTGTTTTAGCAAGAGCATTATCTATTATTAAAGATTTAAAAGTATCTACTACAAAATAATAATCATTTAATTTTTTCTCTAAAAATTCATTAAAGTAATATTTATCTATACCATTTCTAATGATATATTTAAAACCATAATAATTATTATATATTGTATCTCTATCAATAGTTATAGTAATATCTTCTAATCCTCTAAAATCACTAACATTAATAGTAATATATTCTAAATTATCAAGTAAAGAAAATAAAGAAACGATATTATAAAGAAATGTAGCTTTAAAATTATAATCAAACCCAAAATCAGTAAGTTCATAATTAATAGTTAATCTACTATTTTCATTATCATATTCTGCTTCCTTAAAATATTCACCCATTGGTAAATCTTTAATTAAACTATTAGTATTATTTTGATTATTAAAATATTTATATTTATACTTTATAATATTATCTATACCTGATTTATTACGATTAAATAAAGATATTGGAACATTATCTTTATCATATTCTTTCTTTAAATCAATTAAATAATATTCCATAGAAGTATCTTTATTAATTCTAAAAACATTATAAAAAGGATTTTTATAAATAATCATATTATCATAATATTCTTTTTCATAATTTAACCTTGGGGGTACATGACTATGTAAAACTGCTAAATAATCAACAAAAAAGATAACAAATAAATAAGTAATAAAACCTAAAGAAGAGATTATTATTCTTTTTAAATATTTTAATCTGTTAGTTATTTGAATTAATCCAGTCCAGATAAAAATAGCACTTAGAACAATAAAAATGGTACTAAAACTACTTTCACTTTTAAAAATAGCAAATCCACAAATAACAAATAAGATACCTAAAATTAATAAAATAATACCCATTATTTCTTTTACTTTACTATTTTTATTATTATTATAATTTATGGTATTAATAATATTTTCTTCAAATTTATTTTGATAGTCTTTATTATCTATTACTTCGCCACTTAAAAGTTCATTAATGGTTATACCTAATGCTTCACATAATGGTTTAAATAAAGTAAGATCAGGCATATTTCGACCATTTTCCCAATTACTTATTGATTTTTCTGTAACTCCTAAAATTTCGGCTAACTTCTCTTGGGTTAGCTTTTTTTCTTTACGACATTCTGCAATAAATTTTCCTATTTTTTCTTGATTCATAACTTCTCCATTTCATGTTTAAATCTTAATATAAATATTTGATAATTTACAGGAAATATTCCTAGAGTTAGATCAAAAAGTTTGTATGACTTTCCTATTATATAATAGTAAATTATTCATTTACTATTTTAAACAAGAGTCGATATCAATTATTTCATCTTCAAGTTCATTATTATTATAAACATAAATTGTATAATTATTTTTAGTTTGTTTTTTATAGCCATTATAATTTTTATTCATATATTTATCTAAAGCATTAATTACTTTACTATCAGTTGTATTAACAATAGCGATAATACCTAAAGATGATTTAGAAACATAAGAATAAGTTACTTTCTTTAAACTAGTACTAATAATTTTACTAAGTTTTACTTCTTTTGGCGTTATTTTCTCCGTTGTAATATAACCCTCAAGTAAATCTTTTAAACATTTATTATCTATCTCTTTTTCTTTTTTAATATAAGAAATATTATGTTCATCTAAATCGGCAATTGTTATTGCTTTTTCTTCTAAAGCTTCTTTAACTGTCTTTTCAGTTCCATCAGTATATTTAACTACAACATAGTTATTCTTTTGACATGGATAATAATAATGGTATTCATTATCAGTATAAAATTCTTCTAATGCTTCATCACAGGAAAAATCATTCATATCCGTAGTTTTATCAATTATATCTTCTACTTTATTAGTTTGACAAGCAAACTTAGAAGTTTTAAAATGCCAACTAACAGTTACTAAATCACTATCTTTAACACAGAAATAAGTATCAATTAATAAACCTTGTTTTACATAACTATTACCTATTTCCTTTTTAATACTTAAAATAGGACTTTGATTTAAAACCATTGCTACAATCGTATCTAATAAAATAATTCCCCCAATAGTTAATAACCCCATTATTATTTTCTTTTTCATAAATTCACCTCTATTTAATTAAAATATATTACAATTTATTTTGAAAGTCAATTTTAGTGTAAATGAAAAGTAAAGATTGCTCTTTACTTTGCCTTAGTATATATCATTTTATCGACAGCAAATATTTGCTTATCTTTATCCATAGTTATTTCTAAACGATAAGTACCAATACGACATTCTTCTTTTATTTCTTGTGTTAAATCATCAATATAACAACCAGTTCCAACTACACCATTGGTAGCATAATCATAATAAACAGTTACTTTATTACCATTTACTTTAACATCAGTCATATAGGCAGTATATTTTAAATCAATTTCGCCAGGTTCTAATCCACCCATGACATAATAACCATTTTTTTTCATAATTGTATATTTTTCTAGTTGATATTTAGAAAATAAAGCTGTATAAGTACCAGGTATCATTTCAAAATTATCGACATTAAAATATCTTTTTGCTAAATTTTTAATATATTCACTATCTCTTGGTGTATACGTCATATCTGCAGCAAAAGATAAAATTATTGACATATCTTCTTTACTGAAACTAGTTTTTGATTCTTCTCTAAAAAACCAGAAAAAATATTTTAAATATTCATGTAAATCTGGATTATCAACAGTTAAATCGTTTAAAAAATTTAGATTATCTAGTTTAGTTTTAGCATATTTTTTATTCGCGTCATAAATAACTTGATTAGTCATTGCATCAACTAAATTATTACCATCTTCTTTAATATAAGTATAATCATTTTTTGCTATTTCATAATAACCATTAGCTAATTTTTCATAATCTTCACCATCATTTATGTCAATATTATTGTCTTCTTTATTATTATCTTCCTCTTCATTATTATTATTTACTTCATTATTATTTACATTATTATTTGATACTTTATTATCATTGTTATGATTAAAGATTAAAAATACACTGCCACTTAAAAGAACACCCGCTAAAAAACTAATAACAATTATTAAACATACCTTTTTATTCATAAATTTCCTCCTTTCAAGAAAATGTTAACATATATTTTTTATATAACCTAGGTCTTTTTAAGACCATTACCTATATATTACCGAATCATTAATAATAGTATCTTCAATTCTTAATTTAATATTTTCAATAATATTATTTTTTAAATAAAGTTTAATATAAAAATTATTTATATAATTATCAAAATTTTTAAAGTAAATTAAACTATTATTATTAACTTTATCAATAATAAATGTATTGTTAGTATATTTAGTATTTAATAATATATCTTGATTATTATTTTTATAATATAACTCAATTTTCGTAATTTTATTATTCATATTATTAGCGCCATAATTAGATACTAAATCAAATTTTATACAAATTCTATCTCTGGTTTTTGTAATTAAACCATTACTTACATTATAACTTTTACCAACTCCATACATATCATATATATTAACTGAACGATATTTTTTAACATAGTAAGATGCAAAGATAAAAGTAAATATTAAAAATACAATAAGAATTAATATAGTTATAACTATTTTTAATTTCTTTTTAATAACACTATTTTTAGTATATAAGTTAACTGCAACCATTTCTTCTTTAGGATTTCTCTTTCCAGCAATTAACTCTTCTATTTTAACATCAAATAGTGTACTTAATTTTTTTAAAACTTCTATATCGGGTTCACATCTTCCTCGTTCCCATTTTGATACAGCTTCTCTACTATAACAAACTTTATTTGCGAGTTCTTCTTGTGTCCAATTTTTTTCTTCTCTTAATTTTTTTATAAAGTCACCCATATTATTCATGTTACTACCCCTAATCTATAGAAAAATGTAATTCTTTATCATCATCACCTAAAATAGCTTGTAATTTTTCTTGTTCGATATTTATATGACCAATCTTTGTATAACGCCAAGAATTAGAATTATAAAATAAACTAATATTACTTCCTTCATATAAAACGATATCACCGGGCTTTGTCGTTATCTTTTTATCATCTTTGGGTAAATTAAAACCAAGGGAACCAACTTTTTCAAAACCACCATACTCTTTTCCCAAGATAATAATATCTTCTTCTTTTAATCTTTTTACAAGTTCTATAGTAGTATTATTATCTTCTAGTAAAACTTCTAACTTAGTATTATCAATGGTTAAAAATATTTTCGTTTCTTCCATACTTTCTTTATTAAATATTGCCATTAAAATAATTCCTCCCACCAAAAATATTAATATTATTGGTAATATTTTTTTAATCATTTTTCTTACTCTTTTTACCTTTATCTTCTTCATTTAATTCTTTTATGTATTTTAATATTTCTTTTTGATTAGATAAAACTCTTTCAATATGATCATGTAATTCTTCTAAGATTAACTCACTTTTTAAATCGGTACGATAATCATTTTTATTACGAATCGTATCTTTTTTAGATTGTCTATTTTGACTCATCATTATAATCGGAGCTTGAAGTGCTGCTAAACAAGACAACAATAAATTAAGTAAAATAAATGGATAAGGATCTACCCCATTAATTAAAATTACACCATTTAAAATAATCCAAAATAATAGAAATAGACAAAATAAGATTATAAAAGTCCAACTACCAGCAATTTCCGATAACTTATCTGCTACTCTATCACCAAATGTCATTTTGGAATCAATTTCTTTATCAACATCTAAAGAGATAGGACTATCAATTAATAATTCCATCATTTCTTCTTCATCTTTTTCATCTAAATTTTGATTAAGTAACATTTTAACAATGTCTTTTTTTCTTTTTTCCATAATAACCATCCTTTTTAATTTTGATTATATATTTGTTCTTCTTTTATTAATTCATAACTTACGAGTTTATCACTATCTAAATTTTCTTTATGCATATCAACTTTACTAATCATACTATTATCATAAGTTTTATAATAATAAATTCCTTTATCAAGATTACAACAAGAACTATAAATAGTTATTTCATATTCATCTTTACCCATTATAACACAACCTCTTTGTTGATAAACAGATTCTAAAATATGAAAGAATTGACTAATACTCGAATTTTCATCTTCTTTAGCTACGGAATTCATTTTAGTAAATGTGGCTTTCACAAACCTAGAAGCACTAGACAAATCACCAGGAAGGAAAAGGGATCCCATACCCCGACTATAAGTATCAAATTCTAATTTACTTGAAAAATTATTTTGAGGTGGTAATGGTGATAAACTCATATAATTATTTAAATTCCACATATGTTTATCAAATGTTGGATTATTAGTAAGTACTCCCACTGGATTATCATATATTTTTAAGCCCTCTTTAACTGATTCAACTGTAATTGCTTCATTTTTATCTGCAATAATCCAATGAAGTGGTGATAAAGGTAATTTATCACTATAATTAATTTTTACTAAATTAATATTTTGAAGTATTTCTTTTGCTTCTTTAACAGTTTTACATTGAGATAAAATATAGGGGATAAATTCAAAAGGTGCAACATTGTTTTTATCTTTTTGTTCTTCAAAATAATAAGCATTATTAGGAAAATTTAAACCAGCCATACCAAGACCATATTCATTGATGGCATCATAATATAAGGGATAATTATCACTAACATAAGCCATCCCAATCATAGCATAATGGTTTTTTATCGACTTTAATTTACGAAAATTAAACTCATAATTTCTTGGTGTAATTGTCACCGTTTCCATATAAGAATACTCTAAATCTAAATTTCTGCCAAAATAAGCATCCTTTGTTTTATAAGATATTGCAGTACACATATTATTACCTTCTTTCTATTTACTTTCATCTTTAACATATACTGTTATATACTTTATTTTTAAATCTTTATTATATTTTATCTCTTTTTTTAATTTATTAACAATTCTTGTTACTTTTCTTAAACTTAAATTAGAACTTAACTCTAAAGTTAATTGTAAACGATAATAAGAACCATATTTTATTAAATTTATTTCATAATCTTCTATTTTATTTATTTTTTTAATTACTGTTTTTAAATTTTCAATTATTTCTTTATTATCATCAACTTCCCCAATTAAACATAGAGAATTATCTATAATAATTTTTAAAGACGACTTTAAAACAATCAAACCAATAAGAATAGAACCCAATAAATCAGCGTACTTTAAAATTGGTAATTTATTTGTAAATTGTAATAAAATAGTAATAATTATGACTCCCAACGTAGAATATAAATCAGTCATTGATTCTTCTGTGGAAGTTATTAATAAATTACTATTAATGTTCTTACCAACAATATGCATAATAACTATAGCTATTAATTTTAATACAAGAGTTATAGATAATAATATTAATAATGTTAATGGGGGAATAATAGTTTTTTTAAAGAAACTACTAACGATAATATATAATCCTAAAATTAGTAAAATTATACCGACAAAAAGATTAGTTAAATATTCAACTTTACCAAAGCCAAAAGGATGATACTTAGTTGGTCTTTTCTTGGAAATTTTTGAGGCAATTAAACTAATTATATCCGTAATAAAATCACTAAATGTATGCATACCATCAGCAAATAAAGATGAAAGACCATAAATTAAACCACCAACTAATTTAATAATAGCAATTATTAAATTATTAAACATACTATAAATTAATATTCTTCTCTCTATTTTCATAATTCCTCTTTTATATCTAATAAATATACATTATTAGGATTAATAGTCATATTTTTAGTAAATATTATCCAATCAGTTATATCACTTACATTATACCAAGCAATATCACCCTTATGAATATTTTTAACATCATATGGATCTTGAATTAATTCTAATTTAATTTTATCATCTTTTATTTCTAATAATTTAAACCATATATGTTCATAATTATCTTTTGTATCCACGAGTAAACCTATTTTAATATTTATTTCAACATCTTTATCATTAAAAATTTTTTTAACATAATCAAATCTTTCTTTAGCAAGCATACTCATTCTAAGAGTTTCTTCATCACTAATAAAGAATATTGGATTATCACCCCAATAATCATTATAAATATCAACTTTACTTAAAATATTATTCTTAATATCTTCTGCATTTTTATATAAAAAGACAACACTGGTATCACTATTATGGCCATTTTTCCTATCTACTAAGGAACCAATTTTAATTTTATTATATATTTTTAAGGCCTTAGTCCAAGGTAAGTAAGTAGCAATAACCGGACACCTATTAATAAGTAACCCAATATTAGCATAATTATTTTTGAAATAATATTCTCTTTTATCTATTAAAAAAGCGGCAAAAGTATTAAGTAAATTATAATGACTAATAAAATTCTTTTGGTTAGAGCCCAGTATTTCTAATTCTGTTAAATGACAACGACAAAGGCCATGGGTATGTAACCATACTTCCCCACTTTTATGATTAACAGCTTGAACTGTAAATAAATCATGGGAACTTGGTAATACTTTAGAATCTGAAGCCATCTTCGCCCATCTAAAGGAAATTAATTTTTCACCACTTTCATCCATTATAGCAAGGGAATCTGATACCACCATTGTCGCTATTTTTAATTGTAAATGATAAGATTTTTTAGGATTATTAGAAAAAGCCATAAAAATAGTTAAAGCCATCTTCGCATCTCTTAATTTAACTAATTCTTCTTTAGAAAAATTAACAGAATTATTTAAATAATATTCCGGAATCGTAAAACTATTTAAATAAAAGCCAACTTCGTATGGTTCATCTTCATATTCTATATTTAATATAAATACACCATCATCTGTTGAAAATTTTTCATTTACTATTTTTAAATTCTTTATTTTTGATACATTTTTCGTAATATTAGCAAGAATATTTTCATCATGATCAATTATTACTAAAAAATAAGATTTCTCTTCCCAATAATTTAAAGGGGATGAGACTAAATTATCTATTTTCCTATTTTTAAAAAACATTATTTCCACTCCATTACTTTAATTATACTATAATTTTTTATTTAACGATATGCTTTTAACTTACCTTTATACACTAATTTTAATTCTTTAATATTTTGAAAATCATTGGGTTTTATAATACTTGGTAAAGTAATATTAACATTAGCATTTTCTAAAATATATTTAATAAATTCTGAACAATAATAATAATTATTTTTTTTATATAAAATATTTAATCTAGTTAAAAACATTCCCCAAATATTAAATTTATATTTATCTTTATTTTCTATAAAAATATTAATTAAATTTTCTATTTCTTTATACTCATTCATAGTAACATCTAAACAATATATTTGACATCTTGTATTTTTAAATCTTTTAAAAGTACCTTGATTTATTCCTTCATGAACAAAACCACCAATAAAGGGATTATAAGGATTAAGGCGACCAAAACTATACATTTTATTTAAGTTTTTATCTAAAGATATAGAAGCATGAGTAAATTTGGCTTTAGTAAACAATCTAATTATTAAAGAAAGAATTGTTCCTGTATAAGTTAAAATAATATAAATTTCTTTACTATTATTATTTTGCATATATATCACTCACACTTTATAAAATTATTATATTATAAAAATAGTATTTTTCCAATCTTTTTAGGGGTGCTTGTTTATTTATTTATAATAGTGTGTTACAATTATGTTGAATGCAAGAAAGTTAAGTGCATTAGTTGAAAGGATGGAGTTTATGAAAAAATTATTATGCTTAACATTGATTTGTGTTCTTTTCGTTACTGGTTGTGGCAAAGAACATTTTGAATTAAATTTAAAAGAGATTGGAGAAAACATTACTAAATTAGAACTTGATGATTTTGCAAGAGTAAGTGCTGCTAATTACTTAGATGATAAAATTGAAGGATTAAGTAGTGTTTATGACTTAAAGAAAACATTTAATATTAAGTTAGATTCAGATACTATTGAAGAATCTAATGTAGCAGTTAACAAAAAGAAAACAGCAATGTATTTCATTATTAAACCAGCAGATGGTGAAAAAGAAACAGTTAAAACAGCAATTGATAAATATATTGATAGTTTAAAGAAAAATGTTAAATCTAAATTAACATATGAAGAATATCAAGAATATTTAATTTATATTATTGCTGATAATAGTGAAAATTTATTAAATGAAATTAAACAACTTCATAGTAAAGTATTCAATAATTTAATGGATATTGATGATGATAGCTTTACTCAAACATTTGACATTGAAAAAGATTTAGTTGATGAATATTTAGCTAAAGTACCAATGATGGTAATTAATTCTAATAGTGTTATTATTTTAAAACCTGCTAAAGGTAAAACAAAAGATGTTCAAGAAAAAATGGATGATTACATGACTAAATTAGAAGAACAATGGAAAACTTATTTACCAGATCAATATGATTTAGTAAAAAATAGATTAGAAGAAGAATATGGTGATTATCTTATTTATGTAATTTCTAAAGATAATGATGCTGTATTTGATATTATAAAAGATGCTAAAATTGAAGAAAAATAATTAATTAAAATAAAGAAAGGATAAATATATGGTTTTTAGTAGCATTCCGTTTATCTTTTTCTTTTTGCCTATTTTTTTAATAATTTATTATATAGTCTCTTATAAATTCAAGAATTTTATTTTACTAATCTTTAGTTTAATATTCTATGCTTGGGGTGAACCAGTATACATCGTTTTAATGTTCTTCTCTTCTCTAGTCGATTATATTAATGGTTTATTATTAAATAAAATTAAAAATAAAAGAAAAAGAACAATAATTTTAATTGAATCTATTATAGTTAATTTATCTTTACTAGGATTTTTTAAATATAGTGATTTCTTAATAACTAATATAAATAATTTATTTAATTTAGATATACCTCTACTTCTGTTACCTCTTCCTATTGGTATTAGCTTTTTTACTTTTCAAACAATGAGTTATACAATTGATGTTTTTAGAGGTAATGTTAAATATGAAAAGAATTTTCTTAACTTTATGACTTATGTTTCGATGTTTCCTCAGTTAATCGCAGGGCCTATAGTAAGATACGACACCATAAGTGAAGAACTACATCACAGAGATATTAGTTTCAATAATTATGTTAATGGCTTTATTAGATTTTTAGAGGGCTTATTTAAAAAAGTTTTAATTGCTAATACTTTGGGTTCTTTATTTTTAGAAGTATCTACTAATTATCTTAGTTATTCATCTCTTACTCTAATATTAGGTATTATTGCTTTTGCTTTCCAAATTTATTTTGATTTTAGTGGTTATAGTGATATGGCCATCGGTATTGGTAAAATGTTAGGATTTAATTATTTAGAAAACTTTAACTACCCTTATATTTCTAAAAGTATTACCGAATTTTGGCGGAGATGGCATATCTCTTTATCATCATTTTTTAAAGATTATGTTTATATTCCCCTTGGTGGTTCAAGATGTAGTGTTATAAAAAATATCAGAAATATTTTAATTGTTTGGTTCTTAACGGGACTTTGGCATGGTGCTAGTTGGAACTTCATTTTCTGGGGATTATATTTTGGTTTAGTCTTATTAATAGAAAAATTTGTTTTAAAAAAATATTTAGAAAAATTACCAAACTTCTTTAAACATCTATATAGTATTATTTTAATATTGATTGGTTGGTTAATATTTGCCTTTGACGATGTTAATATCTTAATTGATTTTACTAAAAATATTTTTACTAATCCATTTATTCAAAATGATTTCTATTTCTTTATTAGAAATTATGGCCTTACTTTAATTATTGCCACGATATTATCAATTCCAGTTAGTAAAATTATTAAAGAAAAAATTACAAATAGTAAATGGAAAGGAGTATATTGTACAATTTTCTTTATAAGTTATCTAATCTTATTTATCATAACTATTTCTTATCTTGTGAGTGATACTTATAATCCATTCTTGTACTTTAGATTTTGATTATGGAAAAAGTTTATAAATTAATTGCAATTACTATTTCAATAATTATTTTGGGATTCTCTATTACTTTTTTCTTTCTTCCCAAAAAAGAATTTTCGGAAAATGAATTTAGATATTTAACTAAGTTTCCCGAGTTTAGTATAGATAAATTATTTAAAGGAACATATATTACTAATTTAGAAAATTATACAACAGATCACTTCCCTTTAAGAGATAATTTTGTATCTTTAAAAACTAAAGTTTATTTATTAAGTGGCCAAGAACTTATTAGTGATGTTTATATTGCTAAAGATCATTACTTAATTAATAGATTTAAAACTAATGTTAATCAAGATAAAATAATTAATACTTTAAATAAATTTAAAGATAATAATCCTAATATTAATATAGAGATGTTATTAAGTCCTACATCTACTAGTATATATAAAGATAAATTACCTAAACATAATATTAACGAAAGCGAATTAGATATCATTAATTATTATTATAGTAATTTAAATTTTAAAACAATTGATGTTTACAATATATTAAAGGAAGAAAAAAACAACTATCAATTATTTTATAAAACAGATCATCATTGGACTAGTTATGGTGCTTACTTTGCTTATAAACAATATTGTATAGATAATAATATTACCTATTATAATTTAGATGATTTAAATATTACCAAAGTAAGTGATAATTTCTTAGGTACTTTATATTCTAAAGTATTTACCGATAAAAAATATACTGATGAGATATATAAAATAAATACGATAGATTATGATGTAACAATTAAATACTTAGATAAAGTAACTGATGACTTTTATCAAAAGAAGTATTTAAATGAAAAAGATAAATATTCTTACTTTTTAGGAAATAATGAACCATTAATAGAAATAACTAATAATAAAATAAATAATAAGGAAGAATTATTAATAATTAAAGATAGTTATGCTAATTCCTTTATTCCTCTTATTGCTAATCATTATCAAAAAATTGTAGTTATTGATCCTAGATATTATAATTTAAATATTAGTGATTACATCAAAGATAATAATATTAATAATGTTTTATTCTTATATAATGTTAATAATATCGATAATGATATAGGCATAATAAAAATACGATAGTGCTTTATCGTATTTTTTCGTAACTTTTAAATAAGTGTATAAACTTGCCGAAAAGCTATTTTTATGCTATTATGTATTTGTGCATGGTACTTACTTGCATATAATTGAAAAGATACATTTGATTTATGGAATCAGATGTTATCCATTATATGGATTGCATCTGAAATCAATGATTGTTGAAATCAGATGTTTTTATTATCTAAATAGTAAGGTGATTTTTTCTTATTTTTACTTTAATTTAGATGCACTTAACCATGCGAAATATTATAATTTAATATGTATAACAAAAGACAACTTGCGAAAAAACTGTTTTTATGTTATTATGTATTTGTGCATGATACTTGCATAAAATAAAAAAGGATACATTTGATTGTGCTAATCAGATGTTATCCCTTAGGAGTGCATCTGAAATCAACAATTGTTGAAATCAGATGTTTTTATTATTTAAATAGTAAAATTATTACTATGAAAAATAATAGTAGAATTATAATAAATAGAGATATTTCTCTTTTTGTCATAAATGCCACCATTTTCTTTTATCATTTAATAAATAGAAAGGGAAAACATCTGATATATTTCAAATGTATCCATGAACATTATATCAAACATTTGTTCTTTATACAATGCTTTTATACAAGAAATTTAAATTTAAAACACACTTGTTATCGTATTTTTTTACTTCTTCTTAATGACTTTTTATTAAATATTTCTTTATTTTCTATTTTTGTTAATTCATTAGGTATTGCTTCTAATTTTTGTTTTAATTCTGATTCTGGAAGTGTTAAAACAAATCTTTGATAATATTCTAAATATGTATCATACAAACTATTATATAAATTTAAAGTATGTATTTCATCTTCAGTAAAAGTAACGCCTTCATATTTAGCTAATTCCATACCAAAATAGAAGTTTAAATCAATTACATCACGATATATTGTATCACTTAAAGTATATACTCTTAAAAATGTAATCATACTACGTTCGTTTGTTAAAAATCTGTTTTCATAACTATCGAAAATATTTTGTATCATTTTAGCTAAGTTAATTGATTTCATAAATTCAACTTTTTTTTGAAAGTTTTTATCATAAAGATTAATGTTTTTTAATTTATCATTAACAAATTTTTGATAATTATCATCTTTGACTTGTCTAACAATAAATTCTAACTCATCATAAGAACGACAATTAAAAATACACCTAAATTCAGATTTTAATTTATCTAAAATTATTTCTTTGTTTTCCTTATATTGTTTTGAAAATTCAGAACCTGCTATAGAATCTAAATACTTATTTTTTTGTTTTTCAAACCATTCATCATTAATCATTTTTATAGTCATTTTTATTACCTCAATTAATATTATTTATTTTTACTTCTTCTTAATGACTTTTTATCAAACAATTCTTTATTTTCTATTTTTGTTAATTCATTAGGTATTGCTTCTAATTTTTGTTTTAATTCTGATTCTGGAAGTGTTAAAACAAATCTTTGATAATATTCTAAATATGTATCATACAAACTATTATATAAATTTAAAGTATGTATTTCATCTTCAGTAAAAGTAACGCCTTCATATTTAGCTAATTCCATACCAAAATAGAAGTTTAAATCAATTACATCACGATATATTGTATCACTTAAAGTATATACTCTTAAAAATGTAATCATACTACGTTCGTTTGTTAAAAATCTGTTTTCATAACTATCGAAAATATTTTGTATCATTTTAGCTAAGTTAATTGATTTCATAAATTCAACTTTTTTTTGAAAGTTTTTATCATAAAGATTAATGTTTTTTAATTTATCATTAACAAATTTTTGATAATTATCATCTTTGACTTGTCTAACAATAAATTCTAACTCATCATAAGAACGACAATTAAAAATACACCTAAATTCAGATTTTAATTTATCTAAAATTATTTCTTTGTTTTCCTTATATTGTTTTGAAAATTCAGAACCTGCTATAGAATCTAAATACTTATTTTTTTGTTTTTCAAACCATTCATCATTAATCATTTTTATAGTCATTTTTATTACCTCAATTAATATTATTTATTTTTACTTCTTCTTAATGACTTTTTATCAAACAATTCTTTATTTTCTATTTTTGTTAATTCATTAGGTATTGCTTCTAATTTTTGTTTTAATTCTGATTCTGGAAGTGTATCAATAAATTTTTGATAATATTCTAAATAAGTATCATATAAACTATCGTATAAATTTAATAATTGTCTTTCATCTTCAGTAAAATCATATCCTTTATAATCTGCTATTTCCAAGCCAAAGTAATAATTTAAATCAAAGAAATTCCAATATAAATCGCCTATTTCATATATATCTGCTAAAGCTTTCATCGTATTTTCACTAGTTGATAATAAATCCATATATTTAATAGTGTAATCTAAATTATAAATCATATCTCTCATTTTTCCATAATTAATTGATTTAGCAAATGGATATTTATTTCTATATTTTTCATTATAAATAGGATCCAATTCTTTTAATTTGAATAGTTTTTCTTGAGCATAAAGATAAGCATTATCAGTAACAATATGAGTTAACTCTTCATAATTTTTGCAATTATATTTACTAGCTAATTCATATTTTACTTTTTCTTTAGCTTTTTCTATTTTTTCACCAAATTGTGCTTGAAAATTATTAAAATCAACTTTTTTGTATAAATTTCTTTTTGCTTTTTTAACCATTCTTCATTAACATTACTCATTATTCCACCTCACTATTTTAATACTCTTTTCATAACATTTTCTAATTTTTGAATATGTTTAAGTTCATTTAATAAATCTTCTGTTTTATTTAAATATTCACGAACTAAATTATCACATAATGTATAATATTTTTCTTCTTCAAAGAAGAAATCTTCATCATCATAAATAAGTTCCATATTAAAATAAATATCTAAATCAATTATTTCTTCAAATATTACTTTACCTGCTGCTGCAGCTAAAAATATTTTATAAAATATATCTTCATTAATAGTACTTATATCGATATTATTTACTATTTCATTAATAGTATATATTCTTTGCATTACTTTTGTAGTATAAGTAAAATCAAATGTTTTATAAAATTTCTTTTGAGTTTTAGCCATTTCCCATACACTATCTTTACCCACTTTATGTTTTTGATATTTAATATTTAAATCCTTCCAAATATTTCTTAATTCATTATAGTCTTTGCAATTCATTTCAAAAGCTAAGTTTTTTCTTGCAATATCCTTAAATATTATTAGTTTCTTTTGTTTTAAATCATTATCTTGATATTCTTTTACTTGTTCATTCCACCAAGCATTTATATCTTGTTCCATATAGTCCCTCTTTCAGTAAGGTATATTATAATACTAATGGTAAAATAAGTAAATACTAAAAAAATACGATTGCTCGTATTTATTTTACTCTTTTCAATGTATTTTCTTTATCTAAACTATACTTTTCAATAATATTATTGTATATTTCTTCTAATTTTTCTTCAGGAATAATTATTTCTTGATTATCTACCCGCCACATTATAACATCATTCATAAAATCTTCTGCATAGCTTGGTATTTCAATAGTAGTCTCTAACTTATCAATATCTTTTTCTGTATTATCATTCAATTTATAAAAATCTGTTAATATACACTCTGGAGAGCTAAGTGATTCATATTCATTACGATTTATATATCTTATAAAGAATTCTTGTGGGTTATCACCATATGGATAATTAGCAAAACTAATCCAGTAATTTCCTTCATTATCACAATTTTTATCTACTTTCCAATCATAACCACCTATAAAATGTTTAAATAATTTTTCAATAAATTTGTTTACTGGAGCATTCATAAAAGAATAATATTTAATTGTGTCTATTTTATCACTTATTTCTTGCTCTTTTAATTCTAATAATTTTTCTAATGCTTCTTTTTTATAATCTATATTAGTTGCTTCTAATAATTCTTTCATTTTATTTCTTTCAGAAATTAACCCTTTTAATTCTTTATCATAAAGTAATCTATTCATATCGCTATTCTCCTTGCATATTATTTTAACATTTATTTTACTCTTTTCAATGTATTTTCTTTATCTAAACTATACTTTTCAATAATTGTATTGTATATTTCTTCTAATTTTTCTTCAGGAATAAGTTTTGCTGGATTTTCTAGACGCCAGATAATAACATAATTCATAAAATCTTCTGCATAATTTGGTAAATCAACAAAAACTTTTAATTTATCAACATCAGTTTTAGCTCTATCATCTAATACATAATAATATGTTACTATTTCTTCTGGAAGATAATCACAATATTCGCGATAATCCAGATGTTTTAGAAAAATGCTTTCTCCTCCGTCAGAAACGAGATTACACGAAAACAAATACTCCCCTAAACGATATTCATCAGCATATTTTTCTATATGCCAATAACTACCTTCAAAATGATTTAATAACTTTTCAACAAATTTATTTATAGTTTTATCCATATAAGAGTTATATTTAATTGTTTCTAACTTATTACTTATTTCTTTCTTTTTTGTTTTTAATAAATTTTCTAAAGTTCTTTTTAATAAAGTTAATTCTCTACTTTCTCCGTTTAATAAACTTTCTAGTCTTTCTCTTTCAGAAACTAATCCCTTTAATTCTTCATCATAAAGTATTCTATTCATATCGTTATTCTCCTTGCATATTATTTTAAATACTTTTTTTATATTTTGCAATATAAAAAAAATAATTAGTTGTTACCTAATTATTTTCAACAAAATAAGCATAGTATTCATCATATGTTATATCATGTTCATGAATGTAAGTTGCAGCATCTACCCCAACATAACGATAATGCCATGGTTCAAACTTATAACCTGTAAGATATTCTTTATTTTCTGGATATCTTAAAATAAAACCATATTTATAAGAATTAGCAATTAGCCAAGAGTATTCTTTAGTATTTTCAAAATGATCTTTAGATGATGCTGTATTAATATCTGAGGCAAGTCCCGTTTGATGTTCTGAATGTCCTGGTCTTGCTGAATAACGATCGGCTCCATCTACTCCATCTCTTTTAACATAATTAGTATATAAAGTATTTTGTGTATTAAAGCTTCGATAAGCAGAAACATTAAATAATTTAATATCTTCTAGTTTAGCATCATCAACCATTTTAGTAAAATGTTCATAGGCCTCTTTTTGCATTTTAGCTCCAGCTACACTGGTATAAGTATTTTCCATTGTAACTAAATCAGGTACATAATCTTTTGTTAGGGCATGATATTTATTAACTATTACTAATATTCCTTTATCTAAATCACTACTTTTTATATCCGTATAAAAATCTTTATCTATATTACTATTAACATCCGCAATAATATCTTTATTATCTTTTTCGGGATGAAGACCTTTATAACTTAAATATCTATCTAAATTATTTTGAATAAAATACTCTTCACTTTTTAACTCCGTAATGATAAGTTCCTCCTCATTTTTTTCTTCCTCTTTGGGATTTGCTTCAATGTTGTTATCATTATTTTCTTTGTTGACAATTTCACTATTATCTAATTTATTATCTTCATGATTATGATTTAGATAAATAAGTAAACCAAAAACACTTAAAGTTAGTATACTAATTATTATTAATATAACTAAGTATTTATTCCTATTATTCATAATTAATCATCTCACTTTAATTATATCAAAAATTATTTTTTTCTTTTCAATTTTTCTTTATTTTCTTTTTCTATTTTACTTTTATAGACAACTGCTTCT
>CANROK010000023.1 GCA_947632205.1 uncultured Bacilli bacterium | reverse complement strand
AAATCTCTCTCTATTTCTATTCCACATTTTTCACATTCGTATTTTCGCTTATTTAAATTCTTCATCTCTTTTTTTGTTTTTCCACAACAACTACATATTTTACTGCTTGCATAAATTTATAAGCTCGATTAATTAACATAATTCATACCCCCTTTACATTTAAATTATAGCATACATTTGTTTGCGGTACAACATTTTTTTATAAGTTTTTTTGCTTTTTTAGAAAATTTATAAGATTAATTTAAAATAGAATAAATGGTATCATGAACATCCTTAAATAAGATATCAATCATTTTATCGAAAGGAAAGAAGAAAAATTTTCAGTAAAGATAATATATATCTTGCCTTTTTGCTTGCTTGTTCTTTCTTCTTCGCCATTTGTTTGCTTATTTTATTCGATATTTTTTTGTATGACTTTCTTATTAGATAATTATGTCTAAATATACATAAATATTAAAAAAATCACAATAATTTGTGATTTTTCTATTATTTTTATTTACCAGGAACTTGATATGTACCTTGTGGACAAGAACTAACATTAGTTACACATTGTACACAAACGTTATAATCATCATGTTCTTCAGGACCCATCAATGAAACGGCATTAAATATTGCACTAACAATTGCAGGTACAAAGAATACTACAACAGCAGCTATAAAACGTTGAATTAATCTAGTAACATTTTTATTAATTGCTTTATCTTCGTTAGAAATTACAGCTTTTCCTAAATCAACCATTCCTAAAACAATTAACATTAAAGGAATAACTATTTTAATAACTGTTACAATATAACCTACTATTCTCCATATTTCTGCAGTATCTGTACAAAAAGTACTAGCAAATAACATAAAACAACCTTCTTTCTCTTTTTTCTTTCTATACTTAGATTTTAACTGAATTATAATAATATGTCAAGAAATTATACTTTATTTTACATATTCTATTGATTATTTTCGACATCTAATCGTGAAAAACCTAAAGCAACTAAAAATTCATTAATTTTTTGATTATTATCTAATTTTTCATCTAAATTAGGTAAATTGAAAAATATTCTACTACCACTTTCATATTCAAAATCTGATATATCTGAAGCATTTAAAACACTACGATTTAAAACAATTTTTTTACCTCTTAATCTATCAAATATTTTTTTATCTTGTCTAATTAATTTATTAAGTTTTAAAATACCCGGTTCAATTAGATAAATAACTTCATTACAGATATTTTCTTCAGCATCATTCAAATCTACCAATATTACATCAGCACTACTATAATTATCTAATTTTGAAGAAATACTCATAAAATCAGCACTTTCTAAATCACGATCATTAAAATACTCAAAATCTGTATTATTAATTTCAAAGGCCTTAACTTTATAATATGGTTCTAAATGCTTTTTCAACATATATATTAAAGTTGTTGCTCCAGCATGTTCTGTAACATTTTTAAACCCAATAATCCTATGACCAATTGGTATATCTTCTACTTTAAGTGGTTCGTTAACTGCTTCTGTTCCTCCAAAATTTTGGTAACTAGCTACATCTTTATAGCTATTAGAATTTTGGATTAAAAAAGGTACAGCATCAATGCTTCTTGTAAAATTATAAATTCCTATTGATACTAATTGTGACAAATAATTTGGAGAATTAACTTTAGGAGAATCATCTAATAAAATTATTACTTTATCCATTTCAAAATTCATGGATAATTCTCGCATTGTGTTAATATCTTCATAATTTTTTATCGCTGTAATATCAATAATCATTTTATTATAAAAGAAATTATTAAATTGATTAACTAAATCTTCAACAGTAAATTCACCATTTATACTTTTTATAACATCAATACTAAGTGTTCCTAGTAAAGTTTGATATTTATTTGATACTATTACATTCATTTTATCCCTCTTTAATTATGCAAATTTTTATTTTATATAATTTAAACTATCATATTCAGTTATTCTTCTTGTTTCACCACTTATATTAAATACCATCAAATTGACGCCACCAAAAAGTGGAATTTCAAAATTGTAAAATAATTTTAAATTATAAAACACCTTTGCTGTTCCAGTACTATCCGTTACTTCACCTGGTTTAAAACAATAGAAATATCTTCTATTGCCTCCTTGCTCCCAGCTAGTAGTATTATCCAAATTATAAACCCCATATTCATCACTATTACATGTACTAGTTGCACTATAACCATTATTTTTTAAATATCTATTTAAAATATTTAAAGTATTTTCTGTCATTCCTTCATGTAATTCGATTATACTTAAAGATTCGTTTTTTAATTTTATAACTTTATTATATGATATTGCAAGTGTAATAAAAACCGCAAATAATAGTGTAAAAACTATAGCAATTCTAAAAGTATTTAAAGTACCTGTTGCTTCTCTCATTAACAATTACCTCCAATGCCATAATGACATCCTGGATCCTTACTACTTTTTTTAGTAAATACAACTTTAGTTGAACTTACTATATTAAAGTTCATACGATTTATAACTGGAACGTCTAATTGATAAAACAACATTACATTATAATAATACATATATGGAAAATCATTTTCACTAAGAACTGTACAATTTGGACATTGGTTTTGAATATCTTTTCGGAATTGTTTAGGAACATCGACCTGTCTTATACAAAATAATGCATGAGAATTAGTTTGATTAATAGCCCTACCAATTCTTGTATAACCAGTCCAAGGATTATCATCATCGTTAGGGCAACTACCAAATGTACGATAACCAACTTCGCTTAAACGATCAAATATATCTTGTAAAGTATCATCAGTAAGATATTGACTTTGTAAATTACTATTTTCAATGATACTTACTACTTCATCTTTTACTGCAAAAGCCCTAGAGTGATTAATTGTAAAACACATAACTGCAGTAAAAAGTAATAGAAAAACTATAACTATTTGAAATAGTGATATTCCTCCTATTGACTCTCTCATTTAATCACTCCTATCCTCTATAAACACACTCAAATTCTTCTGTACTTCCCTTAGCATGGCAAGTTACAGTTTCACATTTTGTACTTAATTTATCATTTATTTTACATGGTTCACAAATTGCTCTACTACATTGTTTTCTTCCATCAAAATTTTCTTTAACAATTGGCCACAAAGTGTAGTAAAAAAAGGCCATGAAGATACCCACAGCCACCATTACTGCAAGAGCGGCAACTAATTCACCTGTCGTCTCTTTCATAAATTATTTTCTTTTCTTTATTTATTATTGATCACAACTTTTTTGAGAATTAACTCCAATATTTAATCCATTAGGAACTGCTGTAACTGTACATGTACCAGAAGTGCAACTAATTGCCCCTTCACCATTAGAACCAAAATGTGATTCAAATGTTGCAGATTGACCTGCAGCACTACATGCAGACGATAAAGCCATACCTACTTGAATTGTTGGCCAAATAAATACATAAAATATCCCAACTAAGGCAGCAATTGCAACTACAGTAACAACTGTCATATTTAATTCACCAGTCGCTTCTTTCATTTAATTATCTCCTCCTCTATCATAATATCATTATAACCGACATTTTTAGAAATATCAATTATTTTATATTTTTTTATTAACAAATAAATTATATTTTTTTTGATTTTGACATTTTTAGACATTTTTTAATTTATACAAAATATAACCCATTTCGTCATTCTCATCTAAAACTTTTTCATAGCGTTCATCTAAGCTTAACCAAATATCCAAATCTGACTTGGCATAAACAATTAAATAGTCAAAATTATACTTTTCTAAAGTTTCTTTATAATTGTAATAGCTAAAAGTTTTTAAATAATCACTAATTATGTCATAACCACCATTTAAATTTTTAATAAATACTTCGGCTCTACTATCTACAAATATAGGAATATTACGAAAGGCAAGATAAGAACCATATTCAAAACGCGTATATAATTTAATATTTTTATAATCTGTATTTTTTATTAAATAATCAGCTATTTTATTTGGATAATTATCTGTCATTCCATAATCAAAATATTTAAAATTATGATATTGATAATTTAAAGTTATTATTAATAATATGATTAAAGAAATATAAATAATAGTTTGGTTTAAATGTTTCCAGATAAAATTAATTTTTATATTTTGCAGATTATAATTTTCAGATAATACTTTAAATAATATTGTTGGAATTAATAGATATACATAAGCAAAATTTCTACTTGCCATTAAACCAAATACAAAAATTCCTGCTACTAATCCTAAATCTCTTAATTTGATTTTATTATTTAAAATTATTAATACGATAAACAAAATGGCTAAAATGATTAAGCAAGGTATATTAAATAAAGAAAACAACGATAATTCTTGAATAAAATTATAACTAGTGTTACCTAAAGTTTTAGTAAAGAATGTATATGGGTATATTTTTAAAGGTGTTAATAACCCCGTAAATATTAACACTAATATTGTAATAAAAAATTGCTTATTATTATCAATATCTTCAATTATTATTTTATTAGATATAATGTTTTTTATTTTTGGAAATTTCTTTATAACTAAATACATTATATATTCAAATATATATGGTAAAGTTAATATTAGTGTTAATATCCATAATGGCATATGGAAATTTGCTATTAATATAGATAATAATATTAAAAATATCGCATTTTTAAAATTGAATTTAGTATATAATTTTTCTAAATTATATACTTCTAAAAAGAATAATACATATGATATTATTTGAACACGATCTGAATAATAATCTTTCATAAACCACATTGTTAATAAACTTATTAATAAAGAAAAAAGACCATTTTTACTTCTTGTATAATTTACTCTAAATATAGTAATTCCTAATAAAATATACATACTTAAAGTTAAAATAAATATTCCCATCATATTGAATAATTTATAAATAAAATACACTATTAAATCAAATAAATAATGATGATATAAATATGTTAAATTAGGAATAAAACTAAAATGATCCTTAAAATCAATACCATATTTTAATATATCACTACCAGTTCTTATATCAAAGAAAATATCATTTTGAGTTATTTTGGGAATGAAATATATTCCAAACGTAATAATTATTAATGTTATTAAAATAAATGATAATATCTTAATTATTTTATTTTTATAATTTCTCATATTTTGATCCTCTAAATAAAATTTTACCATTTTACAATTATTTATTCAATAAAATAAAAAATTAAAAAAGAAGGTATCTTTTATTTATTTAATTCCTTCTTTATTGCTTCTATCTCTTCAATTGGTACATTTGTTATTCTATGTATCTCTTCTACTTCCATATATTTTAGTAAATTTTTTATAATTATTCTTGTTCCTTCTTTAATGCCTTCTTTTTTACCAATCAAAATACCTTCTTCTTTTCCTTCTTTTTTGCCAATGGATATTCCTCTTCTTTCTCCTTTTTCTTTTGCTATTCTCTCTCTTGCTTCTTGCATTAATTTATTTTCTTCTTCTATACTTATCATTCTTGTTATTGTTCCATCTTCATTATATCTAAACACTTTCTCTTTCACTTCCTTTATTATTTCATCTTTCTTACTTAACTCTTCTAATTCTTCTTTACTAGCATCTAAGGCAACTATATATTTATCATTTCTTTTACTAATATTTCTTTCCCATTCTTCTTTATATTTCCTTATATTTACTGTAATTATTTTAAATCTTCTACTAAATAATTTCCCGGTTTTTTCGTATATAATATACCCTATATCTTTTTTTGGTGTATTCTTTCCGCCATTATATACTAAATCTATTAATATTTTTTCGCTTACCATATACTCATTTCTTGTATACATCCCATATATTGTACAATAATAAATTAAATTTCTTTCTCTTATTATTTGATCATAATTACTATTTACTTCAATATCTATTATTTTATTATCTTTGGTTTTTACTAACAGATCTAATATATTATTTTTTTGATTCTTATATTCCTTTGGTAATTCAGTTCTTATAAATTCAATTACTTCTATTTTTCTTTCTAATATATTACTTAATATCTTATTTATAAATCTTGTGTCTTCTTCGTTACCTACCACTTTTTTAAATACTGCATCATACTTTAAATTATAAAATGTTCCCATCTCTGGTGTTAATATTTATTCCTTTCTAGAAAGGTATTTCTTTTTTACCTTTCACTTATTTATTTAAGAGTTTTAGTATTCTTTCCTTTTTTCCCATAAAAAAAGTTGATTTCTCAACTTTAAAAGCTCATCATTTGCATCAATGCTACTACAAGAAGAATCATAACTCCAAATCCAGTTGCCATTAACATTTGCATTGTTTTTCCTTCCATTTTTTCAAGTCTATTTTTATATCTAGTTTCTCTTGCCTTTTGTTGTAAATTAGAAATAGTTCTTGAAAACATAAGCATTTGTTCTTGCTTACGATCTTGACTTCCTAAACTTAAACGATATAAAAGACGCATCATCCGCATTGAATCTCTTACTGGGTATTTTTTAGCAAAATTCATATAAGGGTCAATAGTATCATTACCAGAATTTATTTCATTTATCATTTCTTGTAATCCATCTTTAAAAATATCTGGCGCATCATTTATTGATTTACCTAATGCTACTGGTACTGTATAGTGTTGAATTAAAATTTCAATACCTTTTAAGTAATGTGGAAGCATACTATCAATAACAAACATATGCTTTTTATACCAATTCTTAATATCAATATAATCTAATTTATAAATTATAAAGCCAGCTATAAACGAAATTAATACTTTAATTGCTGTTAAACTAGAAATCCAAACAAATATCATGACAACAATAACTAATAATCCATTTCTAATTCTTTTAGCAAATAAGGCCTCAGAATTCATATTATCGCCATATTTTGCTTTAACATAGAAATCCCAGTCATCTTCTTTTAATCGTCTAAAAATCATCATGTTATCACTTACTAATTCTTTGATGGAAAATTGACCATTATATGTCATTAAGAAAAGAATCAAGCAAGCTATAATAATCATTTCTATTTGCATTATTCAACCCCCACATCTTCATTATAATATTTTTCTCCCGAAATAAGGAAATACATATTAACTAAAATAATTGCATGTAATAATAATTTAACATACCATTGTTTTAACATTATTATATAACTATCTTCACCAAGCAAAAATTCTACAACTATAACTAAAGAAAAAAGAACAGCTCCAAAAGTTAAAAAACGTTTATGAAAATTCTTACGATCCATTTGATCACGATAAACACCTTCAACTAAAGCATCGATATCTAATGACATATTTTCTAATGATTCACCCGCATCTCTTGCACCTTCTTTAGTTATTTGTAAGAATAATTGATGCATATTTTTTACCATATAATATGGATATTTAGCATTAAAATATTCAATTGATTCATCAATTGTACCATATTTATATGACATATCAATCATTACTTTAATATCACTTAATACAGGATCCTCTATTACGCCAGAATCTCTAACACCTTCTAAGCTTTTAACAAAACTTTGAGTAGTATTAAATTCCATTATAACATTTGTTGTATAAGTTTGAATTTGTTCAAACAAGAATTCACTATATACTCTTTGCAATCTTAAATATGATAGATAAGGTATAAAGGCAATTGTAAGAACAGCATAGAAAATACCCCATAATAAACTATAAAAGTAAAAATATCCTACAATACCTGCAAAGCCACCTAAAAGAACAGCTTGAGCAATATATTCTTTTAATGTAAATTCTTGTCCTAATTCTTTTGCTTTTTCTCTAACGACTTTAAAAGAGTATGGTGCATATTTTTCATATACTTGTCCTACTTTATCGGCAACTTTTTTATAATTTTTCTTACCATTTGAGCCACGGTATATTATTATAAAAGCCAGTAATCCAAGCATTATAAGTAATTCTGGTAATGTTTTCATTTCTAATGCACCTTCTTTCTATAAACTATCTATGACATTTGCTGTATTACCTGATACTTCATTATTTTCGTCTACAAATAAATTATCTTGTAATACAACGCCTTGACTGCCTAAATATTCTTTTAAATATTTAGTTGGATTATTAAATTGGATTTTTCCATCTAAATTCTTTTTATATATAACATTTGCTCCCGCATTATTATCTTCATCTACAAAAAATTCACATACTTCAACAATTTCCCTTTGAAATCTATTTAATTCTGCACTCATATATCCTTTAACATGGATAGCAATTTGGACGTATCTATGAATTGATTTTAAAAATTGATCAATGTCTTGACTAGATTCAAGTAATGAATACATACGCATTGGTACATTTATAGCTCTATCAGAGTGAATTGTTGATATAATATTATGTCCAGATGATACAGAGTTACGAACCGCCGTAACAGCTTCAGCACTACGAACCTCGGAAAGTAAAATCCACCGTGGGTTTTGTCTCATGCACGCTACTAATACATCTGAATAAGATGCAATATTATTAGTTTTCATTGCTACTATATCTCGATGTGGAAATATTTTATCTAAGTGAAGTTCAAGTGTATCTTCGATTGTTATTATTTTTTCATTTTCTTTAGTATGACTAGCTAAATATTTAACAAGTTCTGTTTTACCACTACCAGTTTCACCACTAACAATAATATTACAGTGGCCTTCAACACAAGTAAGTAAGAAATCTAATAAATTTTCTGTAACATATTGTTCATTTAATAATTTTTCTCTATTTAATCTTATCTTAGCTGGTGTTTTTCTGATAACACAAGCTATACCATTAGTAGCTATTGAATCGTGAATAAAATTTAAACGTAATTCAGCCGATTCAGCATCTAGAAAAGGTGATGCCATATTAAAAGTTTTACCCATAACATTGGAACATTGAAAAGCAAGTTTTTCTAGCAAAGCATTGTTAATATCTGGCCTTTCAATTCTATAAACACCTTTGTCTAATGTCTTTAAATGAATTTGTCCTTCGTTCCCATAAGAAATATCGGTAATATTATCATCATCTAAAAACTCTTTAATCGGTCCAAAATCAATTTGTGAAAATATAGCATCATTCACTATGTATCACCCCTTATGCATTAGCATTAGTTTGCGTATCTAATGTTTTTAATTTTCTTAAAATAAATGCTTCTAACTCTAAATTTGCAATATCAGCATCACAATTTTCTTTATCACTTTGACAATATCCTGTACTTCTTATTACTGGAAATACATCAATTGAATTTGAACTTATTAATTCTGTAGCAGTAGTTAGTAATCTAAATAAATCATCTGGTACAGCAAATAATAATTGACTTGAATTACCTGCTGATGCATCCCAGAATAAACTTTTACCATTACCATCTCTTACATCTAATACTTTAATACCTTTTATTAAAGATCCAAATATTATTTCATCGCCATCTACAGCAGATAAATATAAGTCTATATAAGAATCTTGTAATATACTATTAGCATAAGTACTACGCATATTAACATCAAGTCCATATAATGTCCAACCATCTTGTAAGCTATCTGTTAAACGATTTTGGATTTGTTCTCTATTACATAATTGTGATTTATAAAAGAAACCATTTTTAGGAATTGCATTTCCTACGCAAATATATTTTCCTTCAAGCTCAGATAATGATGTAACTATATCACTATCTTTTAAAGTTGATTTAGTAATTTCTTTAGTACTTATTTTCTCTGTATCTATTTTATATCCTGAATTAACTCTTTCAGTTGCATAAGGAATTTTAATAGTAGTAATAGCACTATTAACTCTACTATTATAGAAGTACCATAAAACTATAATACCTGCTATTACTACTAATATTGTTACTGTATTTTTATTACTAATAAATTTTTTAAGTGTTCCAACTAAATTTCCCATTTTATTCTCCTTTACTAACTATTTTGATTTTGTTCTAATATTTCGGTAACTCTATTCGTTAAATCAAATGCTGTTGCATCAGTACCAACTACATAAGTATCAGTTTTACTTTGTATTTCGACGCTGACTTTTGGAGGTGCTTCATATAATGCCACAAAAGTTATATTATAATCTGAAGCACCATTTACTGAATCAGCAAATCTTCTAACAAAGTTTTCCATAAATTTTTCTTTATTTATTCTAAGTTCACCAAAATAACGAAAATATCCATAATCTATTGCATCTACCATTGCTTGCTCTACTATTTCTTTACCATTATAGTAATCTTCAGTGTTATTAGAAGTAACATTTCTAACTAAAAGTAATATTACTGCGACAAATACGCCTAGAATTACTAGCCAATATCCCCAATACGCTTCTTTCATTTTCTATTACCTCCCTTTGTTACTTCCATGCTGGACCTATACCAATTTGACTTTCACTATCAGTTGCAAAATGTATATTACTTAATGTTTTATCAATTGAATATGTAATAGGTCCAGTTTGCCAATGATCTATACTTGACTCTGCTTGATCCCATGTTGTCCACCAACTATGATTTGTTAAACTTGCACGGGCTGCAGGTTCAGGTCTAGTTCCTTTAATTTGAACTGCATCTGGCTTTTCTTCAATTAACTTATCAATAAATTTACTATAACAGAACATACCATCAAATGTTTCATTTGTTGCTTCATTTGTATATGGATAACAATCTAATGAATTATCTGAATAAGTCTTTCCTTGATTATATCCTTTTATATAATTTATAACATCACTAGTTAAATTAAATTTAACAGCATAATTATTGCCAATAACATTGCTCTCTGTATATTCGGCATCAAAATCAACATCAAATATATTTTCACCAGATTCTTGAATTTCTTGAGTTGTTACAAATGCTTTTAACTCTAAATAAGTATCTATATTATCATCCCAAGCCCAGTTCTTACCTAAAGGTCTATTATTTGGATTAACATTATTCGGAGATACAGGACGAGGTGAAACATTTAACTCTCCATCAACTATACATGCCCCTTTATTAGGATTACAACTTGATGGACAATCTGGACAATCTGGATCTTCACAAATACCTATGTTTGGATCACATTCTGATGGACAATCATTACAATTTACTTTATATGAACAGAAATAATTTCCATCTTTATCAATAGTTGATTTATTGCTACCACAAGTAGATGCTTTATCAGCTTCAGCTTTTTTAACTACATTTTGTTCATCATCATCCCATATTCTACCAAGCTTACCATTATTAATTCCACTATTATATTCACCTAAATCTTTAACAGATATTTTATAAGTAAATACACCTTGATGAGCAAACTCAATTGGCCAACCAGGAATAATTAAACTATCATCAATTTGTTGGTTATTACTATCCATTAAAACTATTACACCACTTGGAGAAAGCGTCCTAAATTGTACTGGTGTTGAATAATTTTGAGCAACGTCAATTTTTTGATAAGCAGTTAGAGCATCACTTATAAAAAACGATGTTGGGGTTGTATTATTAATTACATTATTATCAACACTATACAAAAGCACTTTTCTCTCATTATATAATTTATTTTTATCAATTGTTCCAGAGCATGATTTATATTTACCATCATCATCATAAGTCATTTCATCCTTACAATATTCTACTTCTTCAGGTACGGTAATTTCATTATCACTAGCGTCTCCATCAGAATCTGCTTCTAATTGTTTTTTTACATTATCATTATTTATATATTCTTCTTCGTAATCAAATGTAAGGGTTGGATTAAATTTAAATTTCATATCCCATCCTACACATTGGGCTAATTCTTTTGTATATAATTTCATATTAGTAATTGTTGATGTCATTCCATTACTTGCTGTACTTATATTAGTACCATATTTAGTATAATCAAAACTATTACCATAAATATTATTTAAAAAGTCATAATTAAAGGATTTTGATTTATCATTATAGATTTCTTTATTTCCTAATATTTTTTCTAATGAAAGTAATCCATCAGTTGTTTCTGAGCCAGAATATCCATCTTGATATGGATAACTATAAGAACGTATAGTACATGTTACTTGATTATTATTGCCTTTTTTACATTGTATAGTAAAATACGGAACAGACAAATAGCAAGCATCCTTATTAGCACTAGTGATATTACATTTATTTGATGATACATCTTTATACTCATATTTAATTAATTTATTTGATGGATTGAAAATGTTATTTTCTGATTTAGAATAATATGCATAAATTCCTATACCATCTAGAGAATTAGAACCAACTATATAGTTGTCAAAAAATCTTGAACTCGCATTACCATCCACAAAATTAAGTGTATATTCATAATAATTTTTATATTCATTTGTTGTACCAGTCCATCCAGTATAAGTATTAATATATTGTGATGTATGTGTTTTGGTTTTATCAGTAATTGCTTTATTATCATTTGCAATTGCATCTTGTATTGCTTTATAAAATGAATACATATAATAATACTCTTCATTTTTTAAACGTTCTTCTTCAAACATATATTCAAATGTACCTGCATTATTTGAACTTAAAGGATTAGTTTGATCTCCTTTCTTAATTTTAGATGTATAACAACTTTTATTTCCTTCTATATTAGCAGATAGTTGAAAATATCTACCAGCATTATCATTTTGAGCTGGTGGCAATGTAATTCTATAATTTTCTATACATGCTACATTACAAAAGCGATTATCTGAAACATCAAATGCTCCACTATCAAATGTTGTACTATAAGCATTATTTGGTTGCATTGTTGTTTGTTTATATTCATTTCCATTATTATCGGCTGCGCCTTTTCTTGTAACACATCCATATACAGATACTCCAGAATCGTCACAAGGACTATTACCACCAGTACCTTCTCTAATAGTTAGTTCACTTGGAGTTTCTGAACACGTTGCACTAGAAACATAAACATTACATTTTGCTAACTCTTCTTCTGGAGTATCATCACCAGGATCACATTTTAATTCAACATACTTTTTACATGATTCATTGTTTACATTATAATTAGAATCCCAAGGATTTTCTTCTTTATACTTATCACATTTATTTTTTAATGCTTCACATTCATATTCACAAAGTTCTACTTTACCAGTTTCTACATAAATTCCTGGATAATCTTTATCGTCGTTATTTTCTCCAGCTGATCCACCAGTTCCACCTGAAACACTGCCGCCATCTTCACTACCTGTAACAATTTCCCAATGATCACCAATATAAACTTGATCAGACCATGATCTTCCAGGAAAATCATATTGAGCATAAGATGCTCGCTTTTGCTCGCCAGTATATTTAAATTCAATTGAATAATTCGGTTTATTAGCACAATCAAAAGTACTTTTAATGGCTGAAAATGTTAATATTACTTCTAATGTATCATTTTCTTTATCAACATATTTATCAATCAATTCTAATTTTCCGGCTTTTATATCATCTAAATCTGTACCTGATATATCATTACCTTCAATTTTAATTTTATAATCAATTTTATAATTTTCACACTCTTCACAATTGAACTTCATTAATATTGAATCTTTTTTAGTATCAAATCCTTTTGTTGAAAATGTATACGTTATCTCTTTTATATACATAGCATCGTCGCTATAATCTTTTATTAGAGGTTCAAATGGCTTAGTTATAGAAGTTTCAGTTCTAGTTGTACTATTACCCGTTAAAACATTTTTTGCTTCATTAATACCTGCTTGCAGCAATTCTTGAATTTGACTAATAGAAATCCTTTCACTGTCTAAGTAAACTCCATCAGTTGATGTGCTTTTTCCATAGGATTCAATCCATCCTTTATATGTTTTATCACCTGCGATTGCATTATATGGCATTTTTGCTCCAGCCGCTGATAAATCACTATCGTTAAACCATTGGCTAACATATTTTTCGGCTAGTCTAATATTGTCAACTATATTTACTATAACTTCATCTCTATCATTTATAGCAGTCTCTGATGAATCTCTTTGTTTTGTTACTACATCTACTCTACCAAACGTATATTCATAAAATCTTATAGCCATGTTAATTGCTTCATAACTAAATCCATTTGCTTTGCCATACTCCATAATTTCTATTAACCCAGCATCATGTGCATTAGATGGATCAAGTGGTGTAGCTGACATTTCTATTCCATCTTCATGTCCACCTTCTTTTACAGTTGGAGCAAATAAACCACCATCTCTACAATACAAAGTAACTTTATTTCCATCATCACCATTAATATAATATCTATATAAGTTAACGCTTCCTACGTCTGTATGTCCCTCTTCATATAATTTAAATGTTTTAGCATCTACTTTATTAATATTAATAAATAGTCCGATTAAAAGTAGTATTATAAATTTTAAAGTTTTTTTCATAATCCTAAATCCCTCTGTTTCTTTCTTGAAAAATATAAATACGTACAAGTTCCTGCACCAGTTACTATTACTACACCAAATACTACCCATTTATATTTATCAACAAATTCAATTACTTTTTCAACTATTGATTTATTTTCTTCATTTTTTTCTTGTTGCTTTTTTACGCTTTCTCTATAGGCCTCAAGTCTTTTGAAAAATTCATATTCTGTTATTTCATCAAAGGTAACAAATTGTTGGCAAAGTGAGTAATCAGGAAATTCATCAGCACACCGCCATGCATATTTATTATATCTTGGAGAAGTCCAATGAATAGTTCTTAAAGCAACCCCATTACATTTATTTCCTGCAGTTGTATAAACTTTAAAAGTAAAATTTGTAATCTTATCAATATTATCCCATCTAAATGAAGTAATACCATTATCTTCTTCACTATAAGATAATAATTTTTTATCACCATTTATATCATTAGTTACTTCTACATAAAATTCTTTCGTAATATTAGTTACATTAATGTTATAAAAATATGTTCCATCTGTCGCAATATCATCGTGGCTACTTTCATATTCTTCATAATCCATTTCATAATCAACTTTGATATTACTTGCTTTTTCTCTTAATTCTGCTTCCTCTTTATAAGTACAAGTTTCTTCCGCCTGAACAGGTACCATTATTAAAAATGAAAACAGAGTAAGTAATAAAGCTAAATATTTTCTCATATAAAAGAACACCTACTCTCTATTAAAAATAATATCACAATGTTTATTTATTATCAAGTTAGATATATTAAATTTCAGAAAAAAACTCTTTAGAAAAAGAGATTAAAAATTTATAATAAAAATAATACCAACTATGTAGGTTAGTACTGATTCTAAATTTAAGAAATAGTACCTAACTAGGTATTCTTTTCTATTTTATGCAAGTAACCTACACAAATACGTCTTTTTTACAAATCAAAAAAAGTCCATTAATATTTGATAAACTCATTATAACGCAGTAAATTATATTACAACGCATTTGAATAAAATTGTTTTATAATAATTATTAATTACTTATTAAATTTTTCTATCTTTTTAATATTTATGCCCATTACTAATATAGATAATGTGAGTAATACCATAACTATATTTAATATTAATTGACTACTACTTATACCAGCAAATAAAAGCATTAAATATCCTACAATTCTACCACAATTTAATATACCTTCTCTAATCGCAAAAAATTCAATTTGATTACTATTATCTACAATGTAACTATCTGATATATTAAATAATCTTATTTCTCTTGTTAATGTAAGTATTGAAGTAAAAATAACATAGCAAATATTATAAATAATTATAGTTATATTATTTTTCAAAAATAGTAGTAATAAAACTGATAAAACTGGCAAAATGCTAGATATAATAATAATTGTTTTATCATCTTTATTTTTATAAATTTTTCCATATAAGTAAACAAATATCATTGATAATATTGTTGTTATTGATGTAATAATTCCAAGATTTAAATTTGTTTTAAATGAATTAAATATTAATATTGTCATTAATATTTCTAAAGCTCCATCACTTACATTCATACCTATAAAGAACTCTACAATATATATTTTCTTTATTTGCTCATTATTCTTTAATTTGTTCCAGGTTTTTTTTAGATTAAATTTAGGCAAAATATTTTCTTGTTCTGGTGTTAATAAAAACGAAAGTGCTATTTGAACTAATGATATAAATAAAATAATAATTGCCGTTAATTCATAATTAGTAACAGTTATTATTGTACCTAACAATATAGGACATAATACTCCAATAACTGATGAAACAATTTTAGATTTAACTGTGTATTCAGTTCTATAATTATTGTCAATCTTATTGATTACAAATAAATTATATGGAAACCAATATACACTAGAAGATATTCCATATAAAATTGATATTAATGCTAAATGATTTACAATTTTTTCATTTAAAATAATGATTGTTAATATATAAAAGAAATTTAATATTACGCCAATTCTAAACATGCCTATTCTAAATTTATTTTTTATTATACTTGCTACTATAAAGCTTCCAATCGCAAGTAATATATATGAAAATATATAATATATGGATAAATCAACAATACTTTCCTGTGAAGTTTTAATAAAATAAGCAGTCAAAAATGGTCCTAAAAATAGTACCATTATCTTTTTCATAGCGTTTATTGCTATAATTATATTACCTTCTATTTTTTTGTTTTTCATAACTATCACCTATATTATATCATCTATTAAATTAGAAACGCTTTCATATTCTTTTATAGCTAACTTTTTTAACTCATCTACTGCATTAACCATTGCATAGCCATTAAAATCTTTAATCATTTCTATATCACTATAACTATCTCCAATTGTAGAAACATTTTCTTTTAATATATTTAATCTATTTATTAACAAATTTATAGCATTTGATTTGTTAGTTTTATTTGAAATTATTTCTAATGAATTTTCTGTAACATAATAAGAATTAATATAATCAGCATATTTATTATTTATAACATTATTAATAAGCATTGCTTCTTCTTTTGAATTATATTTAACATTTATCTTTGTTAAATCATTATGTTCAAAGTCAATTCTACTTTCTAACTTACTACAACAAAAGCTTTTTATTGATTTATTTAATTGCAAATCTTTTTTAATATTATTTATGATTTCATTGTTTATAGAAAAGTTCGCAAAAACATCATCGTTTTTATCTAATATCGTTGCACCATGATTAATGATTACATAGTCATATTCAAAATTATACTTTTCTAATTCATTATGATAATCGAAATAACTTCTACCTGTAGCGATAACAAATATATTTCCTTCTTTTCTAAATTTAGCAACTGCTTTTTTATTAATTTCAATATCTTCATCATTTAAATAAAAAGTTTGATCATAATCACTAACTAGTATCTTTTTATTTGTACTCACAATAAACACGCCTTTCTTGTTGATTATTTTAAATATTAACTTACATATAATTATATCATAAATTCATTTAATATTTTTATTAATTCTTAAATGGCCTGTTGTTTTTTACATCCATATCAACTGAAAATGATATTAAAACTGTTATAATAAATTAATAAATCATCAGGATAGCACTTATTTCATAAGAAATTTTCTCCATTTTTTTGTATAAAAATATTTTCGCACCATTTTTATCATTAGAATATTTTCCCAGAATTATTTTAGACAAAAATTTTGTTGAAATTTAATATAAAATTTAAAAACTCGCTAGTGTGCGAGTTTAAATCTAAATGGTGTTCTTGAAGGGAGTCGAACCCTTGACCTTATGCGTCGGAGGCATACGCTCTATCCAGCTGAGCTACAAGAACACTTTTATTATAGCATTAATCAGTAATAATGTCATTTACTCTTTTATCATAAATATCATATGGAATATTATTAATTAAACATTCTTTATAACACAAGCCAATTGAATAGACATTATGATTTTGAAAAAATTTATCATAAAAACCTTTACCATAGCCAATACGATAACCATCTTTAGAAAAACAAACACCTGGAGTTATACAAACAGCATCATTAAAATTTTTAACTATATTTTTAGTAGTAGGTTCTAAAATATTAAAATAGCCATTATTTAAATCATCTAAACTATTAATATAATAAAAATTCATTATATCACGATCTATTTTAGGAACTGCTACTAAATAGTTATGAGAAAGAAAATAATTAATTAATTTAATAGTATCTACTTCTCTATTAAATGATACATAAATTAATATTAATTTAGATGATCTAACAAAATTATTATTAATTACTTTATTAAAAATAATTTCATCTTTAATTTCTCTTTCTTTTACATTTTCTCTTTCTAATAAATATTTTTTTCTTAAACTTCTTTTCATATTTAAAATTATATTATACAAAAAGAAAGTAAGCAATAAATTGCTTACTAGAATAACTTAATAATATCATTAATAGTTACGACAATTATTAATAACATTAATAATATAAAGAATATTGTATGACATAAATTTTCAAATTTTTGATTAATTGGACTACCTTTAATTTTTTCAATGATAAGGAATAAGATATGGCCTCCATCAAAGGCAGGTATTGGTAATATATTAATAATACCAACATTTATTGATAACAAAATAATTAAATTAATAATATTAATAATAAAATATAATACTCTTCCCGATTCTTTGACTACTTCATCAACAACAGAATATATACCAACAGGACCAGATAATGAGCCCAAACCAATTTTACCAGTAAATAAGCCACCCAAAGTTAACCACATTTGCGAAATAATTGAACCAAATTTTTGGAAAGTAAACTTAATTTTATTCCATAAACCATGAGTTACCTTTTGTTCAAATTCTACCCCAAATAACTTAGTTTCTTCACCATCAGCATTCTTTTCAACTTTTGGACTCATTTTATAATCTTCAACTGTACCATCAGTATGTTTTACTTTAAAAGTATATACATCATTCTTAGATTTATAATAAAGTAAAATTTGTAATTCATCTAAAGTATTAACTTTTTTATTATTTACACCAATAATAACATCACCAGATGTGATACCAGATGTAGCCATTGGATATCCTTCTTCTACTCTTTTTACAACAGGATCAAGTTCGGTACTTTGATAAATTAGCGAAAAAACAAACAATAAGATAAAAGCCATAATAAAGTTATTAATAACTCCTGCAGCCATAACAATTATTCTTTGCCATATTGGTTTATTACATAAGCATTTTTCTTTAGGTACTTTCTTATCATCTTCATAGACTTCTCCCGCCATTGATACAAAACCACCTATAGGAAATGCTCTTATATTATAGTTAATACCATCTTTTTTACCTTTATGAGTATAAATAACTGGTCCCATACCTATAGAAAATTCATAAATATAAACGCCAAATTTTTTAGCCCATAAAAAATGACCTAATTCATGAAATAAAATAATAATTCCTAAAATAAATATAAAAACAAGTATTGTAATTAAAAACATGTTATCCTCCTATAAAGTAAAAATTAATATTGCATACATAATAACAACTATTAAATTATTGTCAAAACGATCTAAAATACCACCATGACCAGGTATTATATTTGAAAAATCTTTTATTTCATTTTCTCTTTTTATTTTACTAAAAATTAAATCACCCACTTGGCCAGATATCGATAATAACACTGTCACAATCACTAATTTAATAGAAAAAGTATTAAAGAAAGCCAAATAAACTAATACTGAGATTATTGTTCCCCCAATAAGACCTGATACAGCACCTTCCCAAGATTTAGCAGGACTAATAGTAGGACACATTTTATGCTTACCAATTAAACAACCTATAGCATAAGCAAATGTATCTGTAAATAATGATATACTCATTAAATATAATAATAATCCTAAATCAATTCTTCTTACTATTACAAGAAGATTAAATCCTAAACCAATTAAATAAATAAAGCCCAATAAATAAAATGCTGTTTCTGAATTATAATTTTCTTTTTTATAAAATATTAGAGGAACTAATAATAATATTAATGGTATTAATACCATTCGATAATTAATAGCATAATTATTATAATTACCGATAATCAAATATATTACTGCTAAAAGACCTAGTAATTCTATAACTTTAGGGATTTTTTTATGACTTTTTTTTAAATCTAAAATTTCTTTATAACTTAATATACCTAATATAATTGCTGCTATAGCATAAATATAGCCCCCTAATAAAATAATTGGAATTAAAATGGCTAACATTACAATAGCACTTAGTATTCTTTTTTTCATAGTACCTCCATACAATTATATTCTAAAAATAGTATACTATTAATTTAAAATTTAGTAAAGAAAAAGTATAATTTTTCAATTACACTATTTATCTAAATCTAATCTTTCAACTGCATCAAGTTGCGTCTCTAAAAGATTTTTATATCTAATTTTATATTGTTCTACTTGCCTTTTTAATGCATCTGCTTCGTTTTCTACTTTCTCTGCTTTTATTAAAGCATTATTAATTATTCTTGAAGCATTTTTCTTGGCTTCTTCAACAATTATTTTTGATTCATCAAATGCACTTTTTTTAATATTTTGTGTTGTCTCTTCGGCGATTAAAATTGCTCTATTTAAAGTACCTTCCAAATTTTTATAATGCTCTAATTCTTTTGTTAAACTTTCAATTTGTTTATCTCGATCTTTTAAATTATTAAGCATACTTTCATATTCTGTTGTGACATTTGAGACAAAAGAATTTACTTCTTTTTTATTATAACCAGGAAAGCTATTATTAAATTTTCGCATAATAACTCACAACCATTTCATTACCACTCTAATTCGTCTTCGGCTCCAGTTTTAGCTTTATCATTATCATCAGTTATTTGTCCTTGAACATTAACATTTTTTGGAGTACATAAATATATTCCTACTCCTATTTTTTGCATATTACCCCCAATAGCATAAATACAGCCACTAAGAAAATCAATTATTCTCTTAGCTTGAGTAGATGTTACTCTTTTTAAATTAACTACAACACTATTGCGATTCTTTAAATGATCAGCGATAGCTTGAGCTTCTGAAAAACTTCTTGGCTCTAATAAAATCATTTGACTACCATTAGCGGTTGCTTTTACATCACTTTCATAATAGTCATCTTCACTATCCATTACTTCATCATCACTTTTATTAAAAATACCTTTTAACTTATCTAGTGCCATATTCATCCTCCATATTTTCTAATTTACTCTTTAATTCTACCAAATAAATATTATTTTTACAAGAGTATTTTAGTTAAAATAGAAAAAAGGTATATTTTACCTTTTTTAATAAACTTTTAATTTATCTTCTATATATTTTACGAGTTCACGGGAATTTATCAGTTTTGAAATACAAAAATTATTCAAACCATTATAAAATGGTTATTTTTTTGTCAAATTTTCAA
>CANROK010000022.1 GCA_947632205.1 uncultured Bacilli bacterium | reverse complement strand
AAAAGTACAGGCAACCCTATATTTTTTTATAACTCTAAAAGGGCAAAGGGTGTAACTCTTCCTTTCCTTAGTTATGGTGGTTCTTCTTTACTCGTAAGTATGCTTAGTATTGGTATTATTTTAAATATTTCTAAAAATAATTAAAATAACATTGACATACAAACATATATTTGCTATAGTTTGCTTATGGTCACGGTAAGGGGAATTTTATATGGATACAATTACATTAATTAAAGAAGAAAAAATTGCGAACATGATTTATGAAATAAGAGGAAAACAAGTTATGATTGACTCTGATTTAGCAAAACTTTATGGAGTAGAGACTAAGAGAATTAATGAAGCCGTTAGAAATAATCATCAAAAGTTTCCAGAAAGATTTTGCTTTAAATTAAGTAAAAATGAATATCTTGATATTCTAAGGTCGCAAAATGCGACCTCAAGTTTAAATTATAATAATTATGGAGGCCGAAGATACAACCCTCGTGTATTTACAGAACAAGGTGTAGCTATGCTTGCCACTATTTTAAAATCTGATGTTGCAACCCAAATTAGTATTGCTATCATGGATGCTTTTGTAATAATGCGTAAATATATTTCTAATGAATTAATAGAGAAAAAATATATTAATAATTTAGTAATAAAACATGATGAAGATATAAAATTGTTACAAGAATCTTTTAATAAATTTGAAGAAAAGAAAAAAGAAAATGAAATTTATTTTAATGGACAAATATATGATGCTTATTCCAAAATAGTTGATATTTTAAAAGTAGCTAATGACAACATAATTATTATTGATAACTATGCAGATAAATTTGTTTTAGATATGATTAGAAATATAAAAACTGATGTAATTATAATATGTAAAACTAATGGGTTATTAAAAGAAATAGATATAAATAAATATCAAAAACAATATAATAATTTAAAGGTATTTTATAGTAATGATTTTCATGATAGATACATTATATTAGATCAAAAAGAAATTTATCATTGTGGAGCTTCTCTTAATTATGCAGGTAAAAGAACTTTTTCAATTAATAAATTAGAAGATAAAATTGTAAAGAGCAGTTTAATAAAATATGTCCTTGCAATTATAGAATAATTATATAGTTGTTTTAGAAGTATAACCTATTAAAAATCAGTTATATTGATAATGTTTAGGTGGTAACTCTCCCTTTCCTAAATTGAACTTGAAGTCCCAAATTGGAACTTCAAAACATGGTAATAATCTAAAATATATGAACATATGATGAGAATTGTTCTCAGTTAACGAGAATTTTAATTTTAATAAAAAAATTTATGCAATTTTTAATAGGCAAAAAAGGGATTTGTAGAATATTTCATTAAAATGCAACTGATAGTTTCTTTATTTTAGGTAAAGCAAAAACTAAAATGAAGTTGGAAAGGAGAAGTTATGAAGAAGAAAAGATTATTTGGATTTATGCTATTAGCTTTTGTTGCATTCACAACTGTTGTTTTTGCTCAAACTTTTACAACTACATTAACATTAGTAAAATATAATACTGATTTTGTTGGTGGTTGGAAAGTTTTAGAAAATAGAAATCAACAATTATCATTTCATTGGACTTTAATTGAACAAGGTGATATTGATGGAACACCATATATGAATGTTAGAATTGAAAATAAAGCTTATGAGGAACAAGAATCTAACCCATTTAAATTAGAAGTTGGATATGACGCACCATTTTTAAATATAATTTATTCAAATTATGGCGCAGGAACATATAGATGGCATTTTCAAAATGGTGTGAATGGAAAAAATACTGGAAAATTTAAAGCAGATCCATTAACAATTTATTCGACTAACTAGAAAAAAGATATTAACTAAGCTATAATATAATAGCTTAGTTAATATTTGTTTTAAAAACGAGTATATATGAATCTAGAAAAAATATATCAGAAATATATAAAAAATAATGAGAAAATTGAAATATTTAATAATCTAAATATTGAATTTAAATAAATAATTTTTGTTTAATAACCGGTGAATCTGGTATAGGTAAAACCACTTTAATCAATATTTTAGGTTTACTTGATAAACCAACAAGCGGAACATTAAAAATAAACGAAAAAATTGTTGATAATTTAGAAGATGAAGAATTATCTATTATTAGAAAGGAAAATATTGGAATGATTTTTCAAAATCATTATTTAAATCCAAGACTTACTGCAAAAGAAAATGTTATGTTACCACTATTTTTTTTGCAAAATTTTATATTTTTCAACTATTTTTATAAAATTAAACTAAATTTTTTCTTTCTTAATTTTTCTAATGCTATTAAATTCCCTTAAAATAAGGCAAAAATTTCTTTGTCGTTTTCAGTTACCTAAGCAATGCAACCTATCAAAAAACAGTTATGATTGTAATGCTTAGGGAGTAACTCTGCCTTTCCTTAGTTATGACGGTTCTTCTTTACTTGTAAGTATGCTTAGCATTGGTATTATTTTGAATATATATCTAGAAATATTAAATAATTACTATTTAGGAAAATATAGAGCCAAATTTTTACTTATATTTTCCTACAGGAAAATATAATGACATTTTTGCACTTTAATTAGAAGAAATTATAATTAAAAATATGATTTATGAAAGAAGAAACTTGAAGCTTTGAATTTTTTAAGGTCGCAAATTGCGACCTTAGAGTTAACTCACAATAAATATAAAATTAAAAGGTAAAATTTATATGCATTTGACAATTATAAAATTATTACATTATTAATTATTTTTTATTTATTAGAATTGTATATTAAAAATTTTTGATATAAAATATAAATAGTATTAATTAAGAGGTGAAATAAAATGAATAACGAAACATTAGAAGCAATAGTTATAAGAAAATATTTAAATGATGAAAATTATGTTGTTAGAATTGAAAAAGAAAAGGTAAGAGATAAAAAAAATAATAAAATAACATATAAAGGAAATTTTATTGTAAAAGTATATTATCAAGGGATTGAAAGTTTTACTGTAAAAAATAACAAATTATTTTTAAATACTGCTATGTTTACTATCAAAGGAAACAAAAGCTTTTTTCCTGTTACCAATGATGATATAACATATTTAAAAGGAAAAGGTTTTAAATTTCAAATTGGATTTAAGAGTAGTGGAAAAATAAGACAAGATACTAATAAAAAATATTATTTAAAAATAGAACCATCAAATAATATTGAATTATATAATGGTAACATTAAAAAGATAAATGAAGAAATGCAAGAAATGTTAGAAATAGTAAAAAAATATAAAAAAGATGCAGTTCATTTAGAAGATGCTAATCATACTAATTATTTCTTATTTGATAATAACGAAATTGAATATGATAAACTTATAGATTTAACAAAAAAATTGATAAATAAAACAACAAAAAACGAAAGTATTCATAAAATTGAATGCAATGAAAGAATTGTTTCTCCTGAAAATATAAATGAAAAGGATTTAAAAAAAATAAATAAAATTTTAGAGAAAAAACAAAAAGAATATAATAAAGCAGATAAAAAATTATATGGAGAAAAAGTATTTCAACAAAATCTTATGGTTGAAATGAATAAAGCTAAAAGTGGTAAAGATAGAAGTATTTTAAAAAAAGAACCATTTAATGAAAATACTCATCCATTCTTAATGGAATATAATTTTTATGAAGCTAGTATTATTGAAAAAAAGAGAGAAAGTAAAAAAGGAAGAGTAGATAATTTATTTATAAAAGATAACAAAATATTATTTGTTGAACTTAAATATGATGAAAAAGTTATTGGCGGAAGTCATGGAATACATAGACATCTAATTGATATTTATAATAGTAGTAAGAAAAACAAAAAATTTAGAGAAGAAATATTTGACGATGTAAAAATCTATAATGAAGGATTAAAAAAATATAATAAAGATTATAAAAAATATCAAATTGCTGTAAAAAAAGAAAATTTTGATCAAAATATAGAATTTGCTATAATTTGTGGGTATAGTAATGGTAAAAAAGAAATAGTAAAACAAAAAATCGATGAAATTAAAAATAAGACTTTTATAGATTTAGTTAATTCACATGAAATACAAAAGAGTGAATATGAAAAGCAAAAGAAAGCTTTGGGTAAAAAAGATGAAAGACTATTAAATATGACAGTGATAGCATTAATAAAAGAAATGAAACATATAGATGGCTTTAAATGTGATGTAAGTTTATATTTAAGTGATGAAAACTATAAAAATATTGAGAAAGTATCAATTTAGATACTTTCTTTATATAATAGGAAAGTCATACAACAAAAATATCGAATAAAATAAGCAAACAAATGGCGAAGAAGAAAGAACAAGCAAGCAAAAAGACAAGATATATATTATCTTACCGAAAATTTTTCTTCTTTCCTTTCGATGAAATGATTGATATAAATTTTCTAAAAAAGCAAAAAGCTTATAAAAAAATGTTGAATTGCAAACAAATGTATGCTATAATTTAAATGTAGTCTAAAGGGGGTATGAATTATGTTAATTAATCGAGCTTATAAATTTAGAATGGAAACAGAGAGAGATTTAAATGCAAGTATAAACATAATGTATGAAGGAATAATACAAAATTATATTAAAAAAAATAAAAAAGTACGGTAGCGACTATCGGAAATATGGCCTATGGAGGAGTAAAATCCAATGAAGTAGGAAATGAAGGCCGTGAGGCATTTAGAAGGAAAACGAAATAATTTTAATTATTGAGTTTTACTTTTTGTTCTAAATGGAGGTATGTATGAAACAAACTACTGAATTTAAAATTTTTAAAAAACTTGTGTTAGAAGAGGCAAAGAAACATTATTCTAATAATATTCCATCTAATATAAAAATAATTTTAAATAAAGAACTAGAATATATTCAAGAACATGAATTAATAGATACTATTTATATGATAGAAAATATGTTACATTATGATAAAAAATATATTGGCTCTACATATTTATCAGGAGATTTAGAAGCTTCATTAGTATTATATATTTTAGGATTAACTAAGAAACCAGATAATTATCAAATTAGTTCTTTTAATAATAAAACATTTTATATTGAATTTAATGTAGATGAATTATTTTTAGAAGATATAAAAAATGAATTTATGACATTATATGAAGAAAGAATAATAAATGATGAAGGTGAACTATTATTTCTTAAGGGAAATTACGATGTAAAAGATTTAGATACTAATATAAAAGATTATTGTAATATAGTTTCTTTTAATACTTATAATTTAGAAGAAAATGCTAAAAAATTAAAAGTAAGAGTGTTAAAAGGAACTGATCAAATAGGTGGTTGTATCACGGAAATCGAAAGTAAAGAAGCGAGAATTATAATAGATTTTGGTGAAGATTTACCAGATGATGAAGTTACTGAAAAAAGAGAAAATCCAATGATAGATGGTCTTACTACTGGTGTTAAAAATTATGATGCTGTGTTTATTACCCATAGTCATGGTGATCATATCGGTCTTATTGATTATATTTTAGATGATATTCCAGTATATGTTGAAAAAGAAAGTAAAGAGATATATAGATTGTTAAATACTTTTACATCTAAAAATATTAGATTTACAACCAAAGATATGGAATTTGAAAAACCAATTATCATTAAAGATATGAAAATAACTTTATTTATTGTAGACCACTCATCATATAATTCTGGTATGTTACTTATAGAAAGTAATGATAAAAGAATTCTCCATACTGGTGATTATAGAAGACATGGAAGAAAAGGTAAAATATTTGAAATGATTTTAAATAAAATTGGGAAAGTAGACCTACTTATTACAGAGGGCACAACTTTTGGTAGAAAACAAGGAAAATATAAAACAGAAGAAGAACTTGAAATAAAAGCAGTAAAAGAATTTAAAAAATATAATCAAGTATTTATCTTACAATCATCAACTAATATAGATAGAATAGTAACTTTTTATAAAGCATCTAAAAAAACTAACAAAATATTTATTGAAGATATATTTACTGCCAATGTTACTGAAAAAATAAATAGTAATATACCGACTCCTAAAAAATATAATGATGTATATGCATTTATACCATTAAAATATCAAAGTAAACCAGAAAAATTTCAAAATAAATATTATAAACAATTCGAAAAAAAATCTAATCCTAATTTAAATGATGACTTTACAATGCTTGTAAAAATATCAATGTTAGAAGATATAAAACGATTAAAAGAACAAGGATTAATTACTAATGCTTGCTTAGTTTATTCAATGTGGGATGGATATCTTAAAAAAGATAGTTTTAAAAATTTTAAAAATAGTATTAAAGATTTAGGTATTAAATATAAATATCTTCATACCTCAGGACATGGAGATGATTATGCTAGAAAAACAGTAGAAAGAATTACGCAACCAAAAAAAGTTGTGATAATCCATACAACTGATAAAGAACGAGGAAAAGAAATATTTAAGAATGTTATTGATTTAGAAGATGGGGAACAAATAGAGATTTAATGTATAAAAGTGTAAAGTAAAGACAAGTAAAAAATAATACTTGTCTTTATTTTATGGAGATTTTATCTAAATAATTTAATTCGGTTTGTTCTGAGTTCAGCAAATAAAAAAATAATATGTTATAATGCAATAAGAAAAGGAGGATAGTATGTTATATTTTGTCGATGAACTTTTAAGTTTGGGCGACAATATTATTGATCAATTAATCTTACTTAAAAAATTTAAACATAATAGAGATGTGAAAAAATACATGAATAGTTTAAAAAAAGAAAATTTATCACCTTATACAAGATATTGTATCAATAAATATTTTTATGGTTTAGATGTTGAAGAGGAAAAAATCCCTGATTCTTATTATCCTACATTAACTACATATAATAATAAGTATGTTGAAAAGTTAATTGGAAATATTCCTAATTTTAGAGATCAAGTTTTAAAACTTAAAAAATATAAGGATAAAGAAGCTGTAATTGATTTTGTTTCTGAAAAATTTCCTTATTATCTTGAAACTAATCCTTATGCTAGAAATATCATTTTAATTTATTATTATGATGTTCCAATTGCAGAACTTGAGCCATCTGCTAAGTCATTACATATTACTCTTTGGAAAGTTTATTTTCCTAAACTAGAGAAAAAACAAGAAAAAAAGAAGGAAAGATTAATTAAGAAGAACTTAAAACATCTAAAAGTAGGAGATGAAATACTATTATGTGCAGATCCATTTACAGGAATGGAAGGTATTTTATTAGAAAAAAGCCCAAAATTATTAAAAGTTGAAATTGATTTGTTTGGACAAAAAACAGTAATTGATTTGGAAAGTACAGATGAAGTTAAGAAAGTGAGGAAGAAAAAATGAAAAATCGCATTGAATTACATTTAACATCATCATATGATTATTTAGATAGAGAGAGTATAATTACTCCAGAAGATTTAATAGATTATTTAATGACTAATGATGTTGAAGCCGTTGGGGTTGTCGATTACCTTTCGGCTTTAACAATACCAGTTTTATTAAATTTAAAAAAAGAAAACAATTTAAAAACTAAATTTATTTTTGGTATTAGTGTTAATATTAAATATGATGATTTAGATGTTCCCTCAGTAATATTAGCTAAAAATACTAATGGTTTAAAAAAATTATATGAAATTATAACTCTTGCTAATAAAAAAGGAAGAAGATTCTTAATAAGTGATGAATTAATAAATTATCATACAGATTTAATTTATGGTATTAGTAAATTTGATTTAGATAAAGATTATCAAAATGTAATTAAATATTATCAATATATGGAAATAGAACCAAGCACTTTAAAGAAAGATGCTCTTCAAATTGAAAAGTATGCTTTAAATAATAATCTTTTATTAATTAGTACTAATAGACCAAATACATTAAATAAAAAATTGTCAGAAGAATTTGGAAACAATAGAGAATATTTTAAAACGGAAGATATGTTAAAAAATTTTGATTATTTACAAAATCCTTTAGATGTTGTTATAAATAATGCTTATAAGTTAATTGAAGGAGTTACTGATTACGAACTTCCAAAAACAGAAATGCATCTATTTAAATATGATAATGAATGTGATTTAAGAAAAGAAGTATATGAACGAGCTAACTTACTTTATTTAGATGAAATACCTAGTGATGTCCAAGAGCAAATTGAAAAAGAATTAAAAGTTATTCAAAAATATGATTTAAATGATACTATTTTATTACTAGAAGATTTAATTAGAAAAGCCCGTCATAATAGTTATACTAATTTAGGAGGATTTTTATCTAATACACTTATTGCCTTTATTTTAGGTTTAACGGAAATTAATATAATGAATCTAAAAAATAAAAGAGATTTAGAAAAAGATATCTTAAAATATGGATATAATTTTCGAATTAATACTGGTAGTGAAGATATACCTAATTTAGAAGATTATTTAAGAAGATTATCTAATCAAAAAGATATTTATTATAAAGGCACTTATAAGACATATTCTAATGAATCTAGTTTAATTAATAGTCAAGAAATCTATTGTGAAATGGGTATTATTCCTAATACATGTTATGTTATTCCTAAAGATATTAATATTTTAGATTATACACCTCTTAATTATTTAAATGATAAATTAGTTACTTGTTTTAATTATGATTATTTAGATAAAAATTTTGCTAGTATTTATTTTGCTAATCCATCCAATATTGATTTACTAAATCTTTTAGAAGAAAGATGTAATCTTTATGTAGAGGATATACCTTTAAATTTAAAAGAAACAGTAGAAGAAACTTATGAATTTGTTGAAAATTATGATTCTAAAAAATTTTTACTAAATAACTATTTACCAGAATTAAGAATGTCTAAAAAAGAGTATAAACCTCAAACTATAGAAGATTTAATTGAATTTGAGCATCTTACTAATGGTAATTGGCAAAGTAAAGTTATTAGTTATTATTATTTAAATTATTATAAAGTAAAATATCCTAGAGAGTTCTATAATATTTACTATCATTACATCACAGATTTCTTTAAAATAGGAGATATTAAAGATGAAAAAGATAAAGAAAAATTAGAAATAATAAATATTATTGTAAAAAGAATAAAAGATTTAAAATTAACAAATATTATTGAAGATAGTAATGGTGAAAATAATTAAATATTTTTACCATTTTTTTATTTGGTATTTTGAGGTCGAAAATTTCGACCTCAAGTTTTGAATTTGATTGTTTTATTATATAAAAGCGATAAAAACATGTAAAGTTCTAGACTTTTAGAATTTTATGTTATATTATAAAACAAATGTGAGGTATCAAATGAAAAAGAAAATATTTATTGCTGTTTTAGTTATAATTGTATTAGGAGTATTTTGCAGCATATTTTATTTTAAATTTATTCATAAAGATAATAAAAAAATAAATAATCATAGCAATTATTTAGTGTATGAAAAAAAAGCATCAATACAAGGTGAAGATGGATGGTATTATTTCTTTTATCTTAATGGGGTTGATGATACATCTGATAAACTTTTAAATATTACTGATATTGAATATTTTTTTGATGCAATTAACTTAAAATATGAAACGTTACCAGGATATGAAATAGAAAAATATATTATTAATGAAAAAGGAGAAAAAGAAAAAGTAGGTGGACAAGAAACATATCCAACTTTAAGCGTCTCTTTAAAAGAAAAAAATGGTGTAAGGGAAAAAGATGAAATTTTCTTAATTGATGAATATTTTACAAAAAAGCAATTTAATAGGGAAATTACTATTGAAGATTTAAAAGATTTAGAATTACAAAATTTTGATAAAAAGTTATTAACAGAACTCTATAATAAAATGATAAACCAAGAATATAGTAGTAAATTAACAAAATTTGAAGTTTATCTTGGTGAATATCGTAAAGATGATATGTTAGATGATTATCAATGGCATACAAGTATGTTAGCTTTAAGAACTGGTGCTTTAGAAATATATATTGATGTTATTTATAAAAATGGAACATATTTATCAGATTTAGTAAAAAATAATAAAGCTAGTAAAAAACAAATAGAAATGTATAATAATATTCAATTAATAAGTAAATATATAATAGATAATCAATCAGTCGAATTTGATTCTCAATTTGATGACTTAAAAGCTAATAAAGATTATGCAAGATTATTTACAATATTAGATACTTATGATAATGGTTGGATTAAATAATGAAGAATGTATTAATTAAATGTAAAAATATTAGTAAATCGTTTGATAATAAAAAAGTTATTGATAATTTTAATTATAATTTTTATGATAATAGTTTATATTTGATATATGGTGAAAGTGGTTGTGGAAAAACAACTTTACTAAACATTTTAAGTGGTACTATTGCATATGATTCAGGAATTATTGAAATTAATAATAACAAATTTTCTAAACAAATTTCGGAAATTATTTCTAAAAATAATATTGCTTATATAACTCAAAATTGTTATTTTATAGATTATTTAAATGTTTATGATAATCTAAAATTAGTGATTCAAGATAAAAAACAAATAGAAGAAATTGATAAATATCTTCAGTTATTTAATATTGAACAATTAAAATATAAATTTCCGAATCAAATTTCGGGAGGAGAAAGACAAAGAGTAGCATTAATAAGAGCACTTTTAAAACATAATTCTATAATTATTTTAGATGAACCAACTGCATCATTAGATGAGGATAATAAAAAGATTATTCTAAATATTTTAAATAAATTAAAACATAATCATTTAATAATTTGTGCTACACACGATGAAGATTTAAAAAGTATTGCTGATGATATTATTACTTTTCCTTTTGATAATATAAACGATATTTCAAGTAATAATCAAACAAAAGAGTTATCTTTAAAAAATGATAAAAAAAATAAAATAATATTATTTCCATATATGTTAAAGCAATATATTTATAAAGAAAATAATAAAAAATCAGCATTTTATTTAAGTATTGCATTAATAGTATGCTTTTTAATAATTTTCTTTTGTTATGATTCTAAAACTAAAGTTGAAAAAAGTTTATTAGAATATAATAAAGTTAATTTTGTACAATTATATTGTAATGTAAAAGTTAAGGATTATTGTGAGTCGAAATTAAAAGATGCCGGTGCTATCAGTAGTTCATATGATTATCGGGAGAATGATCTTATTTTTTATGATGAAGATTTATCAGGTGTTGCTAGTGACAAATATTTGAAAAATACACTACCATTTGATGAAAATATATTTCCTTTAAAGGATAAAATAATATATGGAAAATACTTTGAAAATGAAAATGATGTAATTATCGGTATTGATGCTGCTAAAGAACTTAGCGATAATATTGAAAATTTAATAAACTCTAGTATTGAATTAAATATTTTTGGTAAAATAGAAACTTTTAGAATAGTCGGTATTTTAGATGATGTAACTAATAGTATTTATATGGAAGCAATGTTTAATGGAGTTAGTAATTATTATATCTATATGAATAGCAAATATATGGAGCAATTTAAAAGCGATAAAAGAATTAGTTTAAGTGTAAATAATTATAATGGTATTTATCTCCATGCTTACTTTGATAATGTAGATAAATTATATACATTTTTAAAAGATAATGAAGATAGTTTTAGAAAAAATGGGGAATTAAATACTGATTATGAAATTTCAACTGTTCCTTTTGATTTTAATTTTATAAAATATAGTTTATTTATTACATCGGTTAAAACTTATTTAACTCCTACCGTAATTATTGTTTTTTTAGCTTCTTTACTTTTTTATTTTCAAATAGAGTATATTAAAAATTATTATCAAAAACATATATTGGCAGTGTATAATTACTATGGCTTTAGTTGGATTAATATTTTTATAAATTGTATTATTACAACTATAATATATATTTCTATAATATATTTAATTAGTTTTATTTTATCAATTATTTTATCAAATATTTTAAATATTATTTTTATGAAAAATCATTTTGTTTCATTTATTTTATTTTTAACTGATTATACAACAATACGAGATTTATATTTAGTTTTGATTGTATTAAGTATTGTTATGTCTTTAATAAATACATTCTTTTTAAAGAAGAAAGGTTGGTTACTTTCTTTAAGTGAAGGAGATGATTTATTATGATTGAAATAATTGGATTAAATAAAAAATTTAATGTTGATATATTAAAAAACATTAATTTAAAATTAGAATGTGGAAATATTTATATTTTAAAAGGAATAAGTGGTAGTGGAAAAACAACATTATTAAACATTTTAACAGGGCTTGATAAAAATTATGAGGGAAGCTGTTTAATTAATGGTCAAGAATTAAAAAAATTAAAAAATAATGAATTGAGTAATTATCAAAGTAATATTGGATATGTAATGCAAAAAAGTTTATTATTCAAAAATTTAACAATACTAGATAATTTAAAACTTATTGATGATAATGAGACAGAGATAAAAGCATTAGCTAAAAAATTTAATGTGGAAAATATTTTAAAAAAATATCCAAAACAAATTTCGGGTGGAGAAAGACAAAGAATAGCATTAATAAGAGCACTTTTAAAAGATCATTCTATAATTATTTTAGATGAACCAACATCGTCTTTGGATCATAGCAATTCTTTGAAATTTGTTGAATATTTGGAAAAAATAGATTATAGTAATAAAATTATAATTATAGCAACTCATAAAAGTATTTATGATAATATAGCAACATCTATTCTAAATATTAGGTATGGTAATATTACTGAAGAAATAATTAAGAAAATTAAAAGTAATTTAATTTTAAAGAATAATTATAATAAGATATCAAAACAATTTATTTGGTCTAATCGAAAGAGCTTTGGAATATTTTTTAATTTAATAATGATTATATTTATTACAAGTATTTTAATTGTTACATCAATTAAAATAAAGTTTCAATCTGAATTTATTAAAATAAAAATGCAAGATTATCCTTATAAAGTACTTGATACTAATAATTTTTTGGCAAGCGAAATTCCAGAAATTATAGAAGAAGAATATCAAAACTATGTAATTGAGGAAGAAGATTATATGGTCTATCCATTATTAAAAAAAGAAGATAGTGTTTTTAAAAAAAGAGGAGTTATAGCATATGGTAATTTTCCTAAGAATAATAAAGAAATATTAATAAATAAAGAATTAGCAATGCTTAAATTTGCCAATTTGGATTTTAATAACATTATTGGTAAAACTTTAAAAATAAAAAATGAAGATTATATAATTACAGGAATTATAGATGTTGAAAATAATGAAGAAATATATATTGGATTTTATGAAGATATTAATAATTACCCGTCAAACTTACCAGCAGCATTCTTAGATTATAATAAAATAAAAAATATAGGAACTTTAAAAAGTGTTGGATTATATGATATTATTCTTATTAAAATAAAAGATAAATATTTAATGAATGTATATACTACAAATAAATACGAAAGACAAATTGTTGGTTTTTCTGCCTATAGCTATTATTCTTATCAGTATAATCATATAATTAATAATACGAAGCATTCTTCTAATATGGCTATTATTGTAATGATATGTTTATCTTTATTATTGATACTATTTTTAACTAATCAAATAACTTTAGAATTATTTTACAAAGAAAAAGAAATAGGATATTTACAAATATTTAATTTTTCTAAAAGGCAATTAAAATTAATATATATATTAGAATATTTAATAAATATTCTAATAGACTTTTTAATTTCGTATGGTCTTTATATTATAATAGTAATTTTTATTTATTTAAAAAAAGGACTTAATTATTTTGTTAATCCTTTTTATACCTTTTTAATTTTTATTGTATTAATATTATATAGCTTGATAATTATATATATTCCATTAAGAAAAATAATAAATAAGGATATTATAAAATTAATAAAGTAACATATTAAAAAATGTTACAAATAAAATAAAAAGAAAAAGTTCTATTACATAACTATGTATAAAAAATTAAATATAGATAAGATTGTATTAGGAGAATAAATGTGTTATCTTATAGTTAAGTTATATAAATTAAGGAAGTCATAGAAATGAAAAAAAGAATTATAATAATATCTGTAGCCGTTATAATTATTCTAAGTATTTCTCTAATTATGTTTTTTAATAAAGAAAATAATAATGAGATAGAATATATAAATAAATTTAATAATGTTATAGATGATAATATCATTAATTTATCTAATGATTATCCCCTTTTTGTTAATAACTTAACTAACGCTAATATAAAAATGCCTATTATTGATAATATGATACCTCAAGGTTTGGCAATAACAAACGATAATTATATTGTTACTTATTATGATGAATTGCAAGAAACAAGTTCTTTGGTTGATTTATTAGATTTTGAAGGAAAAATAATCAATGAGAAAAAATTAAATAATAAATCTCATGTTGGGGGAATAGCATATGATTCAAAAAGAAAGTTAGTTTGGATACCAGGTGAAAATGGGATACTTAATGTATATAGTTATAATGATTTTTATAATGATGAAAAATTAATTCCTCAATATGTATTTACTAATTTGAGTGATGATTTAATTAATTATAAAAATAAAAATGAAAGAGAAATTTCATTCTTAACCATAAATGAAGATAAATTATATATTGGCAGTTTTTCTTTAAAAAATAGTGGCAAAATTAAAGAATATCAAATAGATGATAATAACTCAAATATCAAATTAACATTTATTAAAGAGTATAGTAGTTTAAATTATATCCAAGGAATGACTTTTTATAATTTAAATGATAAACAATATCTTATTTTAGGACTTTCTTATGGTAGGAATAATAATTCCCAAATTTATATATATGAATTTGATGAAAATAAAAATAGTATAAGTGAGATGAATAATATTAAAGAAATTATTCTTCCACCATTGTTAGAACAAGTAACAGTGAAAGATAATTACTTATATTTAATATTTGAATCTGGTAGTAAAAAATATCAAAATAATTTAATAATTATATCTGAAATCTGTGTAATGAATATAAATAGATTAATTTTTGATGATTATAGTTATGTATTATAATAAAAAATTAAGATTTGACTTGAATAATAGAATTGAAAACCAGTAAGAATAATGTTATATTATTAGTACATAAAATTAAATTTAATAAATATTAATTTAATTGGAGGATGTAATGGGTAGAGTTAAAAATAAGGAAGATAAAAAAACTAAGAAAAAAGTATTAAATATATTTTTAAGCATTATTCTTATTGGTGGTGTTTTTTTTGTAAGCATTATTTTAGCGTTTGCTTTATATATTGTTATTATCTCACCTAATTTTGATAAAGAAGAATTATACCAAACAGAACCAACTGTATTTTTAGATAGAAAGGGTAGAGAAATAGCCAAAGTTGGTATTTCTAATACAACGGTTATGGCTTATGATGATATACCTGATGTTATGATTGATGCTTTAATTGCTACTGAAGATTCTAGATTTTTCCAACATAAAGGTATTGATTTATTTAGATTTATAAAAGCTGCCTTCTTACAAGTTTTAGGTAAAGATGATGCAGGTGGTGCATCTACTTTAGACATGCAACTTATTAAACAAACTTATACGGGTACTAATGAAAATACTAATGGTAATGCAAGAGGGCTTGCCGGTATTATAAGAAAATTTGAAGATGTATATATGTCTGTATTTAAATTAGAAGTGAATTATACGAAAGAAGAAATAATTGAATTTTATTTAAATAGTCAAGACTTTGCCTTTGGGGCTGGCATTAACTTAAGTAGTAATAGTATTAGAGGTATAGAACAAGCTAGTCAATATTTCTTTGGTAAATCATGTAAAGATTTAAATTTAGCGGAAGCATCAGTTCTTGTTGGCATGTTTAAAGCTCCAGATGCTTATAATCCCTATAAACATCCGGTTAGAAGTAGAGAAAGACAAAAAACAGTTTTAAATTTAATGGTAAGACATGGTTATATAACTGAAGAAGAGAAAGATATGGTCTTAAGTATACCAATTGAAAATTTATTAGTAAGCCAAGAAGAAAAAGAAGATAATGCTGATATTAGTCAAAATCTAATTCAATATACAGTAAATGAAATTCAAGAAAGATTAGGTATTAATGTTCGAAAAGGAAAATATATAGTTCAAACTACTTATGATTTAGATACCCAAGAAGTACTCGCCAAACTTGAAAATGGGGAATTATTTAAATTTCCTAATGAAAAAACCCAAGAGGGTGTTGCGGTTACAAGTACAGTTGATGGATCAATTGTTGCTATGTCTGCCGGAAGAGGATATAGAGCTGGTGGAGATGATCGAGCTACTAAAAATGCTCACCAACCTGGTTCAACTGCTAAACCAATTTTTGAATATGCCATGTATCTTGAACACATAAGTAAAAGTACCTATGATATGCTTTTTGATGAAAGAATGACTTATTCTGATGGTAGTTCGATAAAAAATTATGATAGTGCTTATAAGGGCTTAATTACTTTAAGAGAAGCCCTAGTTGATTCAAGAAATATTCCAGCTTTAAGAGTTTTCCAAAAAGTTAGAAGTAAAGGTAAAAATTTAATACCGGATTTTGTGGAAAGTATAGGAATTAAATTAAATGAAAATGGTGTTTTAGAAGCTGATGCTATTGGTTCTAATACGGAAGTAACACCACTTCAATTATCAGCAGCTTATGCCGTTTTTGGAAGAGGTGGCTACTATATAGAACCATATAGTTTTACAAAAGTAACAAATGTTGAAACAGGAAAAGAATATACATATGGTTATACGAAAGAAAAAGTATTAGAAGAATCAACAGCATATATGATTAATAATCTTCTAAAAGATGTTTCAGCAGGGTCTACTGTAAGTGGTACTGATATCGCTGCTAAAACAGGAACAACTAATCTAGATGCTGATACTAAAAAAGCTAATAATTTACCAGCAAGTGCTAATAAAGAAGTGTGGATGGTTAGTTATTCTCCATCTCATTCTATTGCCTTATGGTATGGTTATGATAAAATTTATGATAATGCCGCAGAAAATAAATATTATTTAAAAAGTGGTGAGGGTTCAAGTGCTAGAAAAAAGATAATGGGTAAGTTAGTAACAGCCATACATGAAAAAAATAAAAGATTTAAAAAGCCAAGTTCTGTTACCGCAGTAAGTGTGGAAAAAGAAACTTTCCCACCACAATTATGTAGTGAATTTACTCCTAAAGATAAATGTATTACAGAATATTTTGTTAAAGGGGCAGTACCTACAACTACATCTAATCGTTATAGTAAGCTTAATAATCCAACTAATGGTTTATCTATAACAAGTGGTAATACTATTACATTAAAATGGAATCCAATTGCAACTCCAGAAGCAATTGATTCTGAAGCACTAATGGAATATTTTAGAACTTACTATGATAAATTTGCAGATGATTATTATCAAAAAAGATTACAATATAATAGCGAAAATATTGGTACATTAGTATATAAAATTTATTTAATAAATAGTGATGGGACAGAAGTTAAAGTTGGCGAAACTAGTAATAACACATTTAGTTATACTGCTCCAAGTAGTGGTAATTATACTTTTGTCGTTAAATCTGCTTATTCTATTTTTGATAGTAATAAAAGTTCAGGACTTACTATTAATGCAAGTATTGACAATAACATTGAAGAAACCGAACCAACTCCTGAAGATCCTAATGAACAATTGTAAAGGATAATGTCTTGGGATTTTCCTTATGAAATAAATAAAAAATATTTGTAATATGGAAGAAGACATTAGAAATAGAAATTAAAGAAGAAAATATTACTATTTTAAATTGTTATGATAAATAGATTAATCCGGAGATGTTATATAGTACTGAATAAATTTGTCAATAAATTGGTTATTTTTTAAAACTAAGCATATAATTAATTGCTAACAATATTTATTTATGTTATTATTACTGATAGGAGGAAGTTAATTATGATATGGATTATTGTATTAATTATTGTTATTGTTTTAGTTGCTTTTGTTTCAACAGTTTATAATAGTTTAGTTTCATTAAGAAATAAAGTTAAAGATCAATATAGTCAAATTGATGTTCAACTTAAAAGAAGATTTGATTTAATACCTAATTTAATTGAAACAGTTAAGGGTTATATGAATCATGAAAAAGAAACTTTAGAAAGTGTAATCAATGCTAGAAATTCTTATGTAACTGCTAATAATCTTGAAGGACAACTTGAGGCAGATGGCGAATTAAGTAAAGCAGTAAGTAGATTATTTGCTTTATCTGAAAGTTATCCTGATTTAAAAGCTAATGAGAACTTTTTACAACTTCAAGGTGAATTAAGAGATACAGAAGAAAAAATTAGTTATGCTCGAAGTTTTTATAATGATTCAGTATTAAAACTAAACAATAAAATTGAAATGTTTCCATCAAATATAATTGCATCGATATTTGGCTTTAAGAAAGAAACTTTCTTTGAAGCAAATAAAGAAGAAAGAGAAAACGTTCAAGTTAAATTCTAAGGCATTTATTAATGCCTTTTTTAGAGGTAAATATGAAAAAATATATTAAATTATTATTAGTAGGTTTATTGCTTTTTTCTTTTAATAAAATAGTTTGGGCTTACAATGATATTAAAAGTATAAAGATGGATATATATGTAAGTAAAGATGGTACTGCTCATATTAAAGAAGAATGGGTTGCAGATTTAGATAAAGGTACTGAAGGATATAAACCATACTATAATCTAGGTAGTAGTAAAATTTTAAATTTTAAAGTTAGTATGGATGGAGAATATTTTACTACTTTAAGTCGTTGGGATATAGATGCTAATTTTAAAAATAAAAGTTATAAAGCAGGATTAAATTATGATAGCAATAAAGTAGAATTATGTTTTGGCATAAGTGATTATGGTAAACATACATATTTAATGGAATATGATATAACTAATTTTGTTGTATCTTTAAATGATGCCCAAATGATATATTGGCAACTAATACCTTATGATTTATCTGACAAACCAGAAAATATCTATGTCAAAGTATATAGCGATTTTCCTTATGAAAATACCTACGATGTATGGGGCTATGGTTATGGTGATGAAAATGATGGTTATGCTTATATATATGATGGTTATATTGAAATAACAAAAGATAGTGCTTTAGATAGTAATGAATATGTAACATTACTTGCTAAATTTCCTGAAGGTACTTTTAATACAAATTATAAAATTGATGAAGATTTTTCTTATTATTTAGATATGGCTTCAGAAGGGGCTATAAATAATAATGTTGGTGACGAATATTATGAAAAGCCAAGTGTTATTAATATAATAGCAAGTATATTTTCCAATTTATTCTTTTATATAATACTTATAATTTCTATTTCTTTGGGAATTAAAAATTATAATAACTTTGGAACTAGGAGAATTAAATTTCCTAAAGGCAAAATGAAATTAAAAGATGCCCCATATTTTAGAGATATACCATGTGAAAAAGATATTTTTAAAGCATATTGGATAGCTGGACAATATAAACTCATTAAAAATAAAACAGATTTTTTAGGAGCAATACTACTTAAATGGTTAAAAGATGATGTAATAGAAAATGTTGTTATACCAAAGGGTAAGAAAGAAGAAAAAGCGTTAAAATTAAAAGATTCTTCATCTTTAAGTGAAATCGAAAACGAACTTTATCAAATGATGTTAAAAGCAAGTCATGATGGAGTACTAGAAAAGCATGAATTTGAATCTTGGTGTGAAGATCATTACAAGAAGATCCTTAATTGGTTCAATAAAGTTGTTGATGGTGAAACTGATAAATTTGTTGAAGAAGGCCTAATAGATAAAAAAGGTAATGGATATTATGTTAAAGATAGAATTCAAGAATATGCATATGAAATGGCTGGTTTAAAGAAATTTTTAAAAGAATTTTCAAATATAAAAGAAAGAGCTGCTATTGAAGTTAAATTATGGGAATATTATTTAATATATGCACAAATATTTGGTATAGCCAAAGAAGTAGCTAAGGAATTTAAAGAAATGTATCCAGATATTATAACTGATGATTATTATAATGACATTATTTTTATTCATACTATTTCTTATAATGGTGTTCATGCTGCATCTCTTGCTCGTAGTAGAGCTGAAAGTTATTCATCCGGTGGAGGGGGATTCTCATCTAGCGGTGGAGGCGGCGGTTCCTTCGGCGGCGGCGGAGGAGGCGGTGGTTTCCGATAAAAGCAATATATTATTGCTTTTTTCATATAATCAATTGTAAATATTTTTTCAAAATGTTAGAATTATATTAGGAGTGAAATTTATGAAAGATTCAAACAATGGAGAAAACATTGAACGTTTAATTACTGAAAGTGTTGAATTTTCAGCAATTAATTATCGAATAAAAATGGGAACTATTAATGAAAGTTATGTTATTGATGAAATATGTACTAATGAAGATTTAAATAAATATATATATGATGCTATTTTATATTTACATTGTTCTAATAAAGAAAGATTATTAAAAAATTTAGATAAAGTTATAAATAATACTTTAGGACTTAGATTATTTATTGCTAATTTACTTAGAAAAAGTCCTGTAGAAGGTATTGGCCCAAAGGAACTTAAAATTATTACTGAAAAAGTTATTTCAACTAATGATAGTTTAAATATTTATATATATGGCGAATTTATTAGAGATAATAAATTTATCTCTTCATATGATAAATTAGATATGATCAAAACTTTGGCTAAAGGTATTGGTAAAACTAATATATATAATCATCAAGAGGAATTTATTAAAAAAATTATAAATAGTTTAGATACAAATAAAGAGAAAAAGTTAGAATTTATAAATGATATTGTTGATGGCATATTAAATTCTGATAATTTATCATTATTATCAGAATTTATATATACATTTAATAGAGATGAATTAGGAATATATAAAGATATTGATAAATATAAAGTTTATTCCAAAATAGTAGATATCACATTAAATAGTAATAATAAAAGAGCGATGGTAAATTTATCTTATTTGGATTTTAATAATGACAATATAAATGTTTTAGGAAATTTAATTCTTAATTCTCAAGATTTATTCTTTATATATTGTTTTACTCGTAAATTTATTTTATTTAATGATGAATTACAAGATAAGTATGTTAGTTATTTATCATTACATGTTAATGATTATGAAGAATTAAAAGAAAGTTTAGAAAACTTTTTAAAAAATCCTCGTAGTAATAATAAAAGAATATTCAAAAAATATTAATAAAAAAATTAATTTAACTTTTAAAGTAAGTACACAAAACTTTGTTTGCGTGCTTTTTTAATTAAAAATTATTGACACTCGGGGGGGGTATTATATAATTAAAATATAAAAAATAAAGAGGAAAATATGTATAATAAGAGATATAAGAAAAGTAATAAAAAGATATATGGAATGTGTACGATAATA
>CANROK010000021.1 GCA_947632205.1 uncultured Bacilli bacterium | reverse complement strand
AAATCTAATATTCCACTAGATATAATTACAAAATTTTATTTAGGTGGTATAGTATCCATAGGTATTGATTGGATAAAGAACAAAGATAAATATACAAAAGAAGAATTAATATTATACTTTGATAAATTAATTCCTGATAAAATTTAAATTACAAAATACATATTGATTTCCATATTTTTCTTCTAATTTTTGAGTAATTGGTTTATTTTGTTCATATGACTAAGGCCCTATAAATGTTACATTTTTTAGCAATACACTACTCACTTTATAAACAATTAGCAAATTTATTGACTAAACTTGACAAAAAAATATAATATTCAAAGAAAGGAGTAAAAATATATGGTAGATGCTTTTAGAGAAATAGTAGAAACATCTTTCGGATATAGCCAAAATAACGTATCTGATATCGTAATTATTTCAATGGGAATAATTTTAACTTTAATTGTAATTGTATCTATATTTGCTTTTATCGTTCAAATTGTTTTAGCCATTAAATATCATAAGTACAATAAAAAACAAAACAGCTTAAATATGACAGGCGAAAAAATTGCTAGAAAAATACTAGATGAAAATGGATTAGAACACATAAAAGTTAAATCAAGTGGTTCCATACTTTTTGAAAATAGTTATAGTCATTTTTTCAAAAAGGTAAGATTAAGACGATTAACTTGGAAGAAAAGTTCCGTATCTTCCTTAGCTATGGCATCTCAAAAGTCTTGCTTAGCTATTCTTGATAAAGAAAATGATCCTGATATGAAATCAAGAATTAAATTAACACCTATTATCTATTTTGGACCCATGGCATTTATTCCACTTATCATCATAGGTGTATTAATCGATGTTCTAGTTATGAAAAGTCAGTATTTCATATTTACAATGTTATTCGCTTCTTTAAGCTTAGTTTTATATTTAGTTTCATTTGTGATGTCAATCAAGGTATTAAAAACTGAAATTAAAGCTCAAAATAAAGCTTATGAAGTTTTAAAAAATGGCAAAATGGCAACAGATGAAGAATTAACAATGCTAAAGGAACTATATAAATTATATAACATTCAATATGTAAATGGTATGATTGTCGCTTTACTAGAGCTTATTTATAGAATTCTACAAATTGTAGCCATTATACAAAATAATAGTTCTGATAATTAGAATAATTTATCATAAAAACAAAATCAAAAAGAATCGAAAGATTTCTTTTTTCTTTATCAATACTTTCAACCTTGTTGCTTCTGCTACTTTAACACTACCAACATTAGAATTAGAATTGATTTGCTACAGCAATAAATTTGTAATTAGACATTTCTTGCCTACTTTCTTTCTAAACTCTAGCAATACTTGTATATAATAAGGATGACTATGTGTGGCAATAAAAAAGAACTGATATTTCTAACAATTCTATATGTATTTAAAGGTTTAAAACCTTAATAATCAAATGGCAGGGGATGAGAGAATCGAACTCCCAACTAAAGTTTTGGAGACTCCTATTATACCATTTAACTAATCCCCTAAAAAGGCACAAATAAATTATAACATAAATAATTTTAAAATACTAGCATAATATGAAATAGGTGGTTTAAATGCTTATTAATTATACAACTAAAGAACTTGATTTATTAGCAAGAATTATGCGTGCTGAAGCTCTAAATGAAGGTGAGTTAGGTATGCTTATGGTTGGTAATGTTGTTGTAAATAGAGTAATAGCTAATTGTTATACTTTTAAAGATGTTGATTCTATAACGGATGCCATATATCAAAAGAATCAATTTTCGGGAATAAATGGTTCGCTTTTTCAGGCAAGTCCAACGATAACTGAAAAAAGACTAGCAGAAAGAATTTTAAGGGGAGAATATTATTATCCAGCAACTCATGCTTTATGGTTTTATGCCCCTGGTAATAATACTTGTCAAAATACTTGGTATAGTCAACCCCTAGCAGGTAGATATAAAAATCATTGCTTTTATCGTCCGGAACCAGGAATATGTAATGAATTGTATTAAAGTATATCATATTTTTAAAAAGTATGTTATAATTACGGGCGAGGAGTGAGTTTAATGAAAGTTTATAAAAAGAATTTACCAAAAGGTGTAAAAAAACAATTTGCTACTGTTAAAGGCGTAAAAGTAAAATTTATAGCAAAGAATACAAATAAAAAAGCTAAATAATTTTGATTTATTTAGCTTTTTTTATTCAAAAAATTTATCTATTCTGGTATTTAATACTACCGAAATTTTATATAAAGTATCTATTGAACAACCAATTTCACCTTTTTTAAACTCTAACCTTCTTGTAAAATCATAAGATTTGCCAATATCTAGAGCCAGTTGTTCTTGGGTAATCCCATTAAGTTCACGATATTTTTTAATGTTTAAGGAAATTTTTCTTCTAATATCATCATCAAATTTAAACTCTCTTTTATATACCACAAATAATCACCAATTTAATTATGCCAATTTAAGAATCATTTGTCCGGTAACTAATAAGTCCTGTAAAATACTTAAATTGAATATCATAAAAATGTGTGATATATTTTAAATAGGATTTTAGGTGGATTATGGAATTAGAAGATATAAAAGGTATTGGAAGTAGTATATTAAAGAAATTAAATACTTTAAATATATATAATATTAATGATTTGTTAGAAGATTATCCTTATAGATATAATTTTATTAATATTATTGATATAAATAATGCTATAGAAAATGAAACATGTATGGTTAAAGCAATTATTGCTAGTGAGCCAAAAGTCCAATATATTAAAAGAAATTTTAATAGATTAAATTTTAAAGCAATAAGTAGTAATGTTATTTTAAATGTAACTATTTTTAATAGAGCATTTTTAAAAAACAATTTAACTATTAATAAAGAAATAGTATTAGTGGGTAAATATAATAAATTAAAGAATAGTTTTATAGCAAGTGATATTAAATTTAATATTTCCGAAAATAAAATAGAACCAGTATATCATTTAGTTGAAGGTATTACTAATAATAATCTTATTAAATTTATAAGTAATGCTTTAGAAGTTGTTGACGGTATTCCGGATTATATCCCAGATTATCTTAATACTAAATATCATTTTTTAAGTAAAAGAGAAGCTTTAAATTTAATTCATAATCCGAATAATATTGAAGAAATTAAAAGGGCTTGTCTTAGATTAAAATATGAAGAATTATTTAATTTTATGTTTAAAATTAATTCTTTAAAAATAATTAATAGTAAAGCCAAAGGAATAAAGAGAATAGTAAATAAAGATGAATTAGATAAATTTATTCTAAATTTACCTTTTAAATTAACAACTGATCAATTAAAAGCAACGGAAGATATCTATAATGATTTAACAAATGATAATAGAATGAATCGTCTTGTTTTAGGAGATGTTGGTAGTGGTAAAACAGTTATTGCAACTTATGCTATTTATTTAAATTATTTAAGTGGATATCAAAGTGCTTTAATGGCTCCGACTGAAATACTTGCAACTCAACACTTTAAAAGTATTTCTAAATCATTAGAAAAATTTAATGTGAAAGTAGCACTACTTACAGGTTCCATGAAAAAGAAAGAAAAAGAACAAATAATTGAAAATCTTAAAAATGGGGAAATTGATTTAATTATTGGTACGCATGCTTTAATAAGTGAAGGAGTAGAATTTCGTACTTTAGGTTTAGTAGTAACTGATGAACAACATCGTTTTGGTGTAGGGCAAAGAAATACTTTAAGAGATAAAGGTGTAGTTCCCGATGTCTTATATTTATCTGCAACCCCTATTCCTAGAACATATGCTTTAACTATTTATGGTGATTTAGATTTATCTCTTATTAAAACGAAACCAAATGGTAGATTAGAAATAATTACGAAAGTTAAAAAAGAAGATGAAATAAAAGATGTTTTATATCAAATGTTAGAACAATTAAAATTAGGTCATCAAATTTATGTTGTATCACCTTTAATAGAAAATAATGAAGAAATGGATCTAAGAAGTGTTTTTGATTTGGCTAAAAAATTTAATATTGCTTTTGGTAATAAAGTAAAAATTGGTATTTTGCATGGAAAATTAAAAAATAAAGAAAAAGATGAAATAATGAATCAATTTAAAAATAACGAAATCAAAATATTAATTTCCACAACTGTGGTTGAAGTTGGTGTTGATGTTCCAAATTCCACCATGATGGTAATATATAATGCCGAAAGATTTGGTCTTGCCACTCTTCATCAATTAAGAGGAAGAGTAGGTAGAAATAATGTTCAAAGTTATTGCTATTTAGTTAGTAATAAAGATACTCTAAGATTAAAAGTATTAGAAGAAAGTAATGATGGCTTCTATATAAGCGAAAAAGATTTTGAAATGCGAGGACAAGGCGATTTATTTGGCGTAAAACAAAGTGGGGAAGCAACATTTAAAATTGTTAATTTAAAAGATGATTATCAGATATTATTACAAGTGAAAAAAGATACTATGGAATTTATTGAAAATAAAGAATATTTAAAAATAGCATATTATAAAAAAATATTAGAGGATATTAATTTTATTAATTGATAAAAAAATATCTTTATGCTATACTTTTTTTAGAATAAGGAGATATACTTCTATGAATAAAAAGGTTAAAAAGAAAAAAGAAGTAAAATACGATGGCACGGAAGATTTAGAAATTAAACATGTGGCTTATTCTAATAATATTCAACAATATGTTCTATTAATTATTTTAATAATTTTATTTGGTTTTACTTTTTTTCAAGCTTTAGTTTATATTGGTAATTATTATGAAAAAAAAGAACTTGAAAAAAATGATAATGTAGTTGAAATTATTGAAGATAAGACGAAAACAGTTATTTCTAATAATGGCGAAATTTATAAAACATTAACTATTAAAGATGATAATAATCATGAAGATGTTATACTTGAAAATGTTAATAAAATAGAAATTATTTCGGAAAATACAGAAGAGGTAATAAAAAAATATTTTGATATTAGATATACTATAAATAGAAATGATTTTCCTCGGAATTTTATAAGTACAAATGATAGTGATCTTTTAGTTCGTTTCTCTTATTCTTTTGATAATGAATCATGGACTTATTTAACCAATGCTATTACTATTGGTAATACTAATATTAGTCCAGTAATTGGAGCATTATATGATTTATCTGGTTTAACTGGTAATATTAGAGTAGCTACTGATTATGAAGTATCATCTAATCCTTATGAAAATGTAACTATGTATTGGAAATGTGAAACAATATTTAAATATAAAGAAGAAAATTTAAATAAAACATTCCAAGCTGAATTTAAAATAAATTATAAAGATAATTAATAAAGGGGTGATTTTAGGTGATGGAAAATGAAGAAAAAGCAAAATATAAAATAAAGGGATTTTTAAAATATATTTCCACGGTTGTTAGTTGGACAATTTTTGTTTTGCTATTTATGATTGGAATTTTATTAGCATATTATTATGTTTCTGTTAAGTTATATGCTACTAAAGGTGAAAAATATGAACCATTTTTTTCAATATATTCCGTTGCAAGTGGTAGTATGGAACCAACAATAAGTTATTTAGACGTTATCATAAATTTAAAAGTTGATAGTATTGATGATGTTAAAGTTAACGATGTCATTACTTTTATTTCATCTTGGGATGTTAATTATGGTATGACGATGACTCATAGAGTTGTTGATACAAGTTTTACTGATGATGGTAAAAAATGTTTGGTAACAAAAGGTGATTGGAATACCCAAGAAGATCAAGTATGTGTTACGGAAGAAAATATAGTTGGGGTAGTAAAAGCTGTCATTCCGGGCTTTGGTAAAGTTCAAAAATTTTTATCTAGTACTCTTGGTTGGTTACTAGTAATTATAATTCCCGCTTTATATATAATAGTTAAAGATATTATTAAAATTATAAGTATTGCTTTAGATAAAAATGGTAAATATGAAAATAAAAAAGAAGATAATAATAATTATGCCAAAGAATATTTAAACAATAAATTAAGAGAATCTTCAAATAATGAATTAACTGAAGAAGAATTAAATGAAATTTTGAGAAGGGCGTATGAAGATTTAAAAAAATATAAGGATTAATTAAATAATTCTTATATTTTTTTAAATTAAATTTATAATAATTTTGTTTACTTTTATTTCTAAATAGATTATAATCTTTGGTGAGAGGAAGAAGTGAATATGGAATTAAAAGGAAGTAAAACTGAAGCTAATTTAATGGCTGCTTTTGCTGGCGAAAGTCAAGCAAGAAATAAATATACTTATTATGCAAGTAAAGCAAAAAAAGAAGGATTTGAACAAATTGCAGCAATCTTTTTAGAAACTGCTGAAAATGAAAAAGAACATGCTAAATTATGGTTTAAAGAATTACATGATGGTGATGTTCCTGATACTCATACTAATTTAGAAGATGCAGCAGCTGGAGAAAATTATGAATGGACAGATATGTATCATGAATTTGCTAAAGTAGCTAAAGAAGAAGGATTTACTCGTATTGCTACTTTATTTGAAGAAGTTGGCAAAATTGAAAAAGAACATGAAGAAAGATATAGAAAACTAATTAGTAATATGGATGAAGGATTAGTATTCTCAAGTGAAGGCGATACAATTTGGGTATGCCGTAACTGTGGTCATGTTGTAGTAGGTAAGAAAGCTCCAGATGTATGTCCTGTATGTAAACATCCACAAAGTTTCTTTGAAAGAAAAGCAAATAATTATTAATAATACGATGAATTAATCAAAGTAGTTTTATTATTTCTAATTTAGAGAATAAATATAATTGGTGAAAATATTTATAGATAAATAATAAAATGAATTTCAATTAAGGAGTGTTAAATGGGTAGTTCCATTAAAGACTAAAGAGTGTATGAAATTTCATAAATAAAGGTGGTACCGCGGATTATATTCGTCCTTTACCTAAGTTTATGGAATTTTTTTTATTAGAAAGGAAATGATTTTATGTATAATGATAAAATAGATGAAATAAAAAGTGAATTAAATAATATTTTTAAAGATATTAATAATAAAAATGATTTAGAAAATATTAAAGTCGAATACATGGGTAAAAATGGTAAAATTACACTTCTTAATGGATTAATTAAAGATGTTCCAAATGAAAATAAAAAAGAGTTTGGAATGCAAGTTAATGAACTTAAAACTATTTTTAATGAAGAATATAATAAAGTTCATGAAGAATTAGAAAATAAAGAAATTAATGAAAAATTAAACAGTGAAGCGATTGATGTTTCACTTCCAGGAACTGAAATAGCAATGGGTAGTGCTCATCCTCTAGAAAGAATTATTGAAAGTTTAGAAAGTTTACTTATGAGTATGGGTTATGATGTTGTTGAAGGACCAGAGGTAGAGAAGGATTTATATAATTTTGAACTTCTTAATTTGCCAAAAGGACATCCAGCCAGAGATGCTCAAGATACATTTTATTTAAAAGGCGATGAATGGTTACTTAGAAGTCAAACTAGTCCTGTGCAAGTAAGAGAAATGTTAAAGCATGAAGGTAAAGAAGCAATTAGAATTATTTGTCCTGGTAAAACATACAGAAGAGATGAAGATGATGCCACCCATTCTCATGAATTTACGCAAATGGAAGGTTTACTTGTTGATAAAAATATTACTTTAGGTGATTTAAAAGGTACTTTTGAAAGTATTGCTAAAATGTTATTTGGCGAAGCAAGAACTACGAGATTTAGACCTAGTTTCTATCCTTTTACAGAGCCATCAGTAGAAATGGATATTAGTTGCTTTAATTGTAATGGTAAAGGTTGTAATATTTGTAAAGGTACTGGTTGGATAACTGTTGGCGGAGCTGGTATGGTTAATCCAATTGTTTTAAGAAATTGTGGTTATGATCCAGATAAATGGAATGGTTTTGCTTTCGGTTTTGGTATTGAAAGGTTAGCTATGCTTAAGTATGGTATAAATGATATAAGAGTATTCTATATGAATCATGATGTTAGAATGCTTAAAGATTTCGATAGAAGGGAGTATTAAAATGGCTGTTAGTTTAAATTGGGTAAATGATTATGTTGATATCAAAGATGTTGATAAAAAAGAATTAGCTAGTAAGATAACATCTGCTGGTATTAATGTTGAAAAAGTTACAAGTACTCATATTGATAACTTAGTTATTGGTGAAGTAGTTGAGTGTACTAAACATCCTGATAGTGATCACTTAAATGTTTGTAAAGTTAATATAGGTAAAGAAACTACTCAAATTGTCTGTGGTGCATCCAATGTTCGAAAAGACATTAAAGTAATTGTGGCACTACCTGGAGCTATTTTACCTGGTGATTTTGAAATTAAGAAAAGTGTTATTCGTGGTGTTGAATCAAATGGGATGATTTGTGCCTTATTTGAATTAGGTCTTGAAGAAAAAACAGAAGAAACATATAGTAAAGGTATTTGTGAGTTAGATAATAATGCTCCCGTTGGGGAAGATCCTTTAGAATATTTGGGCTTAAGTGATACTTTATATGAACTTGATTTAAATCCTAATAGAACAGATTGTAATAATCACTTAAGTTTTGCTTATGAAGTATCTGGTGTTTTAAATAAAAAAGTTACTCCTCCTGATGTTTCTTATAAAGAATTAGATGAAGATATTGATGGTCAAATTTCTTTAGAAGTAGATACAGATAATGTCTATATGTATAATTTAATGATTGCTAAAGATGTTAAAATTAAAGAAAGTCCTAATTTTATTAAACATAGATTAGAAGCTGCTGGGGTAAGAAGTATTAATAATGTTGTTGATATTTCTAACTATGTCATGCTTGAATATGGTCAACCTCTTCATTTCTTTGATAAAGATATAGTTGGTGATAAAATAAAAGTTAGAATGGCTCATGATAATGAAACAATTATGACTTTAGATAAAGAAGAAAGAATGCTTACTAAAGATGATATTATTATTACTGATGGTGAAAAGCCATTATGTGTTGCGGGTGTTATGGGAGGTTTATTATCAGGTATTAATGAAAACACTAAAAATATTTTAATTGAATCTGCCTTATTTAATGGTTATAACATAAGATATACATCAATAAGATTAGGTCTTAGAAGTGAATCTAGTTTAAGATTTGAAAAACCAATGAATTATGAATATACAATACTTGCTATTAAAAGAGCATGTCATTTACTTAAAAAATATGCTGATACTAAAATAGTTAAAGGTATGATTACTTATGATAAAGTTGATAAAACAGAAAAGAAAGTTAAAGTAACTCTACAAGAAACTAATTCTATTTTAGGAATGAATTTAACTAATGATGATGTAACCAGAATTCTTGATAGTTTGGGCTTTGTTTATGAAAAAGATAAAGATACTTATTTAGTAACTATTCCAAATAGAAGACCAGACATTTATCCACAAAAAGAAGATATCATTGAAGAAATCGGAAGAATTTATGGTTATGAAAGTATTGAACCAACTCTTCCAGTAATTACAACTAAGAAAGGAAGATATCAAGATAGTGCTTACTTAAGAAAAATAGTTTCAAAAAGAATGAGAGCACTTGGCTTTAATGAAGTTAGAACATATACTTTAGTTAGTGAAGAAGATAGTAAGAAATTTAATTATCATTTTAATGATTCAATTAAATTATTAAGACCAATGTTAAAAGAAAGAAGTTATGTAAGACAAAGTTTACTTAATAGTTTACTAGAAGTAGTTAATTATAATTTAAGTAAGAAGAATAATGATTTATTAATATATGAAATAAGTAATGTTTATAGTGAAAAAGATGAATATCTTGAAGATACTAAACTTTCATTTATCTTAACTGGTAAATATATTAAAAATACTTGGAATACTAATGATTATAAAATTGATTTCTATCTAATTAAAGGAATAGTAGAAAATTTACTTAAATTTTTAGGATTAAATAATCGTTATACTTTAAAATTAAGTGATAATTTACCTAAAGAAATACATCCAAAGATTAATAGTGAAATTATAATTGATGGTGCTGAATTAGGATATTTTGGTAAGTTACATCCAAATGTTTCAAAAATAGATTGTTATGTTTGTGAAATTAGTTTAACTAAAGTTTTAGAGCATAAATCAAGTGATGTTAAATATACGGAATTAAATAAATATCCAAAAATTGAAAAAGATATGGCCTTTATTGTTGATAAGAGTGTTGAAGCAATGGATATTCAAAAAGAAATTAAAAAGTCCGGTGGTAAATTACTTTCTAATATAGTTGTTTTCGATGTTTATGAAGGCGATAAGATAGATAGTAATAAAAAATCTATTGCTTATAATTTAACATTTGAAGATTATAATAGAACTTTAACTGAAGATGAAGTAATGGTTATATTTAATAATATAATTAAACAAGTTGAAAGCAAATTTAATGCTGTATTAAGAGATAAATAAAAATTTAAGACAATACTAAATTCAATAAAGTATTGTCTTATTTTTTATATAAATTAATTGTTTTCTTTTGTTCTAAAATTTAAAAATATTATTTAACTATAATCCAGTAACCATTTTTATTAGCACCAACTCTTTTTATATAATTATTATCTATTAAAAACCGAAAATTTCTAGATATTGTTTTTACTGTTACACCAAGTAATACACTTAACTGAGATTGAGTTATATTAGGGTTATCTATAACCAATTTTATAATCGATGATTGAATTTCATTTAATTCACTAGGAATAATAACATCACTTTCTTTTTCAAATTTATTTAATTCAAAAATAATCGTAACTCTTATATGATTAGGATAGAATTCAAAAATATCTTTGGGATAAATTTTTAAAACTCTTTGAATTCCTGTTCCCAATTGTTCTACAAAATTTAAATCTCTAAATATTCTCATTAGTTCTGGATTTCTGGGATTAGAAAATCCTTCTAAAAATTCTTGTTGCGTAACTCCTTCCTGAATACCTCCATTAGATGAAATTACAAGCTTATTATCAAACATTTCAAATTTTGGCGAATACCCATTACACCAATCATTATGAACTAAAGCGTTAGTCACTAATTCTTTAATTGCATCATAATTAAACATTTTAATTTCTTTTCTTGTAGGAGCTTCTATTTTTGTATATGTTTAATTTTCCATTTTTAATTTATTTAAAATATTATCAGTAGCCTTTATTAAAGAACAAAAGCCATAATCTTCATTTTCAATTAAATTATTAACATCATTTCCTTTATATTTAGCAAATTGAATTGAAATATTATTATTATCAGCTAAAAGATAAGCAATATAATTATATTTATTATCATCAGTATAAAAATCTAATTTTCTTAAAAAATTATTATTAACTTCATAACCTTTTTCTTGATAATATATTTTCAACGTTTTAAATTCCAAATCTTGGTTAGGAGATGTTATATTTTTTAAATGTCCATATAAATGTCCATATAAATGTCCATATATTTTTTTCATAATACTAATTATAATTCTACTCACAAATATTCTTTTTAACATAAAATTAAGTATTAAAATAAAAATATATTCTTTCATCAAAATATCTTTAATTTGCTCTTAGTTATCTTTAGTTTTTAATTTACTAATAAATACTATGATGTTATAATATAAATTACAGGAGGCACTATATGAATAATGATGAAATGAATAGAGTGATAGATGAGGCTAGTAGGAAAGCAAACAATCAAAGAGCTAAATATAAACAAGCAATTATAAATTCTAATAATGCCGCATTTTGTTATTTATATGCTAAATATGTTAGTAATTTAGATATGGTCGATATAAAAGATTTAGAACAAGTTATACTGGATAGTAAAGACCCAAGAATTTGTTATTACTTTGCTAGAGATATTGAAGGAGCAGATAAAGAAGCATTAGAACAAATTATACTAGATAGTAAGAATCCTCATTATTGTTATTACTTTGCTTATTCTATAGAAGGAGCTAATAAAGAAGCTTTACAGCAAGTGATAATAGATAGTAAAGATCCAGGTGCTAGTTGTGATTTTGCTATGTTTATAGAAGGAGCAGATATTGAAACATTACAACAAATAGTAATTGAAAATAATGATGCAGAATTGTGTTATGGGTTTGCAAAAGATGTCGAAGGAGCTAATATTGAAGCATTAGAACAAGTGGTAATTGATAGTAAAGATCCAGATTTTTGCTTTGAGTTTGCCAGAGATGTTAAAGGAGCTAATAAAGAAGTTTTACAACAAATAGTAATTGAAAGTAAAGATGCAAGATGGTGTTATTTATTTGCTAGGGATGTCGAAGGAGCAGATAAAGAAGCTTTAGCACAAATAGTGGCAGATAGCAAAAATGAGGATTTATGTTATAAATTTGCAACAAAAGTAAAAGATGCTAATATAAAAATATTAGAACAAGGAGTAATCGAAAGTAAAGATCCTTATGGATGTTATAATTTTGCAAGACTTGTTAAAGGAGCTGATATTAAAGCTTTAGAAAAAGTAGTAATTGATAGTAAAGATGCAGAACATTGTTATGAATTTGCTTTTATAAAAGGTGCTAATAAAAATGCTTTAAAAAAAGCAATAATAGAGAGTAGAAATGCAGAATATTGTTGTAAATTTTCAGAGACAATAAGCAAGATTGATACTAAAATATTAGAACCTATAGTAATAGAAAGTAAAGATGCAATTTTATGTTATAAATTTGCAAACAAGCATCAATGGGATCGTGATTATAATATTGATGTTGAAGCATTACAACAAGGATTAATCGAAAGTAAACAAGATTATTGTGCTAGTTATTGTTATGAATTTGCTATGAATATAAAAGGAGCTAATATCAAAGCTTTAGAGCAAAGAATAATAAAAGATAATTTTCCATATGTTTGTTATAAATTTGCTAGAGATGTAAAAGGAGCTAATATAAGAGCATTGCAAAAAGCAGTAATGAATAGTAAAATTATAGATGCGATGATACAGTTTAGTAATGTTAGAGGAGCAGATATTAGTGCATTAGATAATGCAATAATTAATGCAGAAAAAGAAATAAAGGAAGAAGCCGAAAGAAGAAGACAAAGATTATTACAAAGGAAAAAATATTAGATAACTTTATAAAAAATTAAGTTATCTTTTTTTAAGATAAACTTTTAAATGAATCAAGTATTTTTCCAGAATCTGGATCAATATAATATTCATATTCAAAATAATTATAATCAAAACTTACTTCATATATTGTTTTTCCATATCTTACTTTATATTCTAGTTCAATATCTAAATCTCTAATATTATTTTTATCTACCTTTAAGTCTTTTAAAGCTATATCCAAAGCTTCATCTCTTGATATATTTTGCGTACTATTATTTTCAACATTTTCGCTATTATTATTGTTACTATTATTATTTACTTCAGAATTATTGTATTTATTCTCGTTTAAATATTCATATTTTTCTTCTAAAAATTCATTTTTTAATCCTAAATAAATTACTGCTATTATTAACAAAATAATAACTATAAAAAGTGTAATAATTATAATATTTTTAATTTTATTTTCTTTCATATTAAATTCCTTCTTTAAATAAATTATATCACTTTAAATAAAAAAAGAAAGAGAAGAATTTAATTGCTGTATCTCTTTTCTTTGTATTATAATATTTACAAGGGATATTATGAATAGAAATGATGTTATAAAATATGTTAAAGAAAAATATAATACCAAAGTAGAGTATTTATGGCTTAAGTATCCAAAGTATGGAGTGTTAAGACATCAAAATAATAAGTGGTATGGTATTATTATGAATGTTCCTAAAAATAAACTTGGATTAGATGGTAATGATGAAATAGACATTATTGATTTAAAATGTGAAGTAGATATGATAGGTAATTTAAGAATGAGTGAAGGATATTTACAAGCATATCATATGAATAAAGAACATTGGATAAGTGTTATTTTAGATGGTAAAGTAGATGAAGAACAAATAAAAAATTTAATAGATATAAGTTATGATTTAACAAAGAAGTGAGGTATATATGGATAAAAAATTAATAATAATTATAGTGATTATTATAATACTAATCTTTTTATTAGGAATATATTTATATTATGAAAATAATTATTTAAAAGTAAGTAAATATGAAATAAATGATAATAATTTACCAAAAAGTTTTAATAATTTTAAAATAGTTCATATATCTGATTTTCATAATACTAAGTCAAAAAAATTAACCAAAGATATAGTTAAAAAAATAAAATCAGAAAAACCAAATATTATAGTTGTAACTGGTGATTTAGTAGATTCAAGAAGAACTGATATAGAAGTATCATTATCATTTATTAAAAAAATTATAGATGTATCTCCAATATATTATGTAATTGGTAATCATGAAACTAGATTAGATAATATGGATGAATTAATTAAAAAGTTAAAAGATATTGGGGTAATAGTTTTAGATAACAAAGTAGACACTATTGAAATAGATAATGAAGTAATAAATATTGTTGGTTTAAATGATCCTAATTTATATAAAGTTAAAGATTATGAAAAATTAATTAATAAAAATTTAAATAATATAAATTATGATAAAAATAATTATACAATCTTATTATCACATCGTCCTGAATTATTTGATGTATATGTGAAAAATAATATTAATTTGGTATTTACTGGTCATGTACATGGAGGTCAAATTAGAGTACCATTTATTGGTGGTTTATTTGCTCCAAGTCAAGGTGTGTTTCCAAAATATACAAGTGGAACATTTAAAGATAATAATACAACAATGGTAGTTAGTAGAGGTATTGGTAATTCTCTTTTCCCATTTAGAGTAAATAATAGACCGGATTTAGTTGTAGTTACTTTAAATAACAAATAAAAAAATCATCGCTTTGATGATTTTTATATACCATAAATTAATTTTCACAATGATGATCACAATGTTCACAATCGTGTTCATCACTATTAGTATCTCCTTCAACATAACTTATAGCGCTAGTTGGACAAGAAGCAATAGCATTTCTTGTGGCATCTCCCTCAATATTATCGTTACTAATTACTTCAGAATAACCATTTTCATCAAAGCCAAAATGTTCTCTATCTATAGATACACAAGCTCCACAGCCAATACAAGCTTCTTTATTAACATTTAATTTTTTCATAATAATCCTCCAAATAAATTATATTAAATATTTAAATTAAAAGCAAGTTTATGTTATAATATAATTATGTTAGTAAAATAGTAAGGTAGGTAAATTAAATGATAGATGATATTGAGTTTATAAAAAGTAAAGCCAAAAAATTAAATGTGCAAAATCTTACTTATTATAAGGGAAATTACGGCACTGGAATAGTTGTTGATATTATTAATGAGTGGGGACATTTTAAAAGAGTTATTCAATTTTCTAATGAAAAAGAATTGACTGAATTTTTAATTCTTTATGATTATGCTAATCATCATAAAGATGTTACTTTAATGTTAGAGGATTATTATCAAAATATAACTCCTAAATCATACAAATTTATAAAAAATAATCAAGAATACACATATAAAATGTATTTAGAAGATGAAAATTTAGGAAAAGAAAAATTAAATATAGAAGAATATGAAAATGATAAAAATTTAAATGAATTGCAAGAATATATTAATGAAAAATTTAAAAAATTATATATTCCTTTTAAACAATATAACAAATTATTTGAAAATATAGAAAAAGCAGAAGAAATATTGGAAAAATTAAAAAATAATGAAACAGTTGATTTAAGTGTTGTCAAAGATTTATATATTAACGAAAATGTACAAGGATATAATGATAATATTAAACTTAATGATTATATATATTTAGAAACTAATATAGGAGAAATTCAAGGAAGAATATTTTATAAAAATAATGTAAATAGATTAAAAATGCTTTTAGAACAAATTGAATATTTATGTCATCTTTCTAAATTTCAACGATTATTTAATAAAAAAAGTATTCAAGAAAAATTAATTGATATAGTTAATTCTTATAAAATTTTAACTAAAGAGGAATTGAATGAATTAATTCAAAAAGAAAACAATTATTATGAATACTTATATAAAAAAACAGGTAAATTAAATTCTAATAATGTTTCTCTTATTAAAGAAATAGATAAAATAGAAGATTTTTCTGAAAAAATAAAATATATTGATAATTATGGTGAAGGAAAAGAAGATATAAAGATAAAAGAAGAACAAAAAATTCAAGAAAAAATAGATGATAGTTTAGATGAACATTATCCTATTTATGATGATTTATTAAAGCAATATGAAGAAAATTTTACGGAACAAGAAAAGAAAGCATTATTAATTTATAATTCAACTGCTTTTCCTATTATAAATTTAGTTGGTACGATACCTGATTATGAAAAAATGGCATTAGAACAAATTAAAACAATTGTTAATAGTGAAATTTATTTAGAGAAAAAAGAATTTGTTAAATCAACAATTAACAAAATATTTGAACAATCAAAATATAGAGAAAATGAATTAAATATATTATTAAATGATTTTATTAATGGTGATTATATTAAGTACTCAATAAGTATTTTAAAAATTATTTCTAATATAAAAGAAAAAATTTTTCTACCATGTGATTTAGTAGTTTATAGAGAAGTAACTACAAAACCAAATGCAAAATTAGCAAAAATATCTGATAGTAGATTAATGTCAACTACACTTAATCCAAATGCTAGTTTTAAATATTCTGGAAAAGGTCAAAAAAATTTAATAAAAATAAATTTAAAAGCTGGTAGTCCTGTTACAGCTATAGTTTCAAATACTAATAATTACATCTTAGATTATGATGCTAATTTAAATGAAGATAATAAAAAAAGAACTCCTATATGTGAATTATTATTTAATATGGATGATTATATAGTAGATTATGAAAATATTTATAAAGATTCTATTATTAATTTTCAATTAAATAATGGTGAATTTGTAAATTCTGGAAGCTATTTATTATATGAAACATCTATGCAATATAAGTATGAATCTATTTTAAAAGAAGAAGAAAATAAAAAAAGATAAATAAACTTAATATTATAGAAGGTAGATAAATAATGAGTAGAAGAAAAAAAGCCAAAAAAATTATTACTTATAAGTTTATTGTTCTAATATTATTAAGTTTATATATCATATTTCATGAACAAATAGATAATTATATATTTAGTGTTTTTAATACACCAACTTATGCTTTAGAAGAAGTACCAGCTTATAGTGGTAAAGGATATGTAACAATCAATAATAATGAGCCAAATTTTAAAGAGAGTGATCTAACTACTAAATCTTATGAAAAATATGGTAAATTAGACTATTTAGGAAGATGTACTAGTGCTATAGCCAATATCTCAAAAGATTTAATGCCAACGGAAGAAAGAGGCAGCATTGGGATGGTTAAGCCAAGTGGTTGGCATACAGTTAAATATGATATAGTAGATGGTAAATATTTATATAATCGTTGTCATTTAATTGGGTATCAATTAACGGGTGAAAATGCTAATGAACAAAATTTAATAACTTGTACAAGACAAACTAATACAGGAGTTATGTTAGATTTTGAAAATAAAGTAGCTAACTATGTTAAAAAAACTAATAATCATGTGTTATATAGAGTTACTCCCATCTTTGAGGGTACTAATTTAGTTGCCAGTGGTATTCAAATGGAAGCTAAGTCTATTGAAGATAATGGTAAAGGTATTAAATTTAATATTTATATTTATAATGTTCAAGATGGTATTGAAATAGATTATAAAACTGGTGATAGTAAATTAAAATAAATAGTGTTATAATATTTAGAAAAAGAACGAAAGTTCTTTTTTATCGGGTTAATTTTCATTTATTTATCACAATATAATACTAAAATTAGTTAATGTTTAAAATTATTGTAATATATTAATTAATGATAAATAAAAATTACAACATTAGAAAGGAATTATATTATGTTAAAATTATTTAAAAAATTAGGTAAAAGAGAATTACTATATGCATTTTTATGTATTATTTTTATTTCGGTAAATGTTTACTTAGAATTAAAAATACCTGACTATATGTCGCAAATAACTATTTTAGTGCAAACGGAAGGTAGTAAGATGAGTGCTATTCTAAAAGAGGGTGGCTTTATGGTCTTATGTGCCTTTGGTAGTTTAATTGCTTCTTTTATAGTTGGTTATTTTGCATCATATGTTGCCTCTTACTTTGGTAAGATAATGCGTTCTTCTGTTTTTGAAAAAGTTAATCAATTTGGATTAGAAGAAATTAAAAATTTTTCAACAAGTAGTTTAATTACAAGAACTACTAATGATGTTTCCCAAATTCAAATGCTTATTGCGATGGGACTTCAAGCAATTATTAAAGCTCCAATTATGGCAACATGGGCAATAATCAAAATATCTGGTAAGAATATGCATTGGAGTTTAGCTACTTTTATCGGGGTAATTATTTTAATGATTACAATAGCTATCTTAATGAGTTTAGTATTTCCTAAATTTAAAATTGTTCAAAGATTAACAGATAATTTAAATAGAATTACGAGAGAAAATTTAACTGGTATAAGAGTTATTAGAGCATTTAATGCTGAAGGGTATCAACAAAAAAGATTTGAAAAAGCTAATGATGAACTTAAAAATACGCAATTATTTAATCAAAAAGTTATGGGATTATTATCTCCAGTTATGTCTTTAGTTATGTCTGGATTATCTTTAGCCATTTATTTAATCGGTGCTATATTAATTAATGAAGCTAATCTATTAGATAAAATTACATTATTTAGTGACATGGTCGTTTTTTCATCTTATGCTATGCAAGTATTAATGTCATTTATGATGCTTATTATGATTTTTGTCTTGCTTCCAAGAGCATCGGTATCTGCAAGAAGAATATTAGAAGTTTTAAATACGGAAGAACATATTGTTGAAGGTAATGCTACTAAAGGAAAGGAAATAGGTACAGTCGAGTTTAAAAATGTTTCATTTAGATATCCTGATGCGGAAGAATATGTCTTAGAAAATATTTCTTTTAAAGCAAGCAAAGGTGAAACAATTGCCTTTATTGGCTCAACTGGTTCTGGTAAATCAACACTAATTAATTTAGTACCTAGATTTTATGATGCAACGGAAGGTGAAGTATTAGTAGATGGAGTGAATGTTAAAGAATATAAACAAGAAGTATTAAATAATAAATTAGGATATGTTTCGCAAAAAGCCGTTATTTTTAGAGGTACTGTTAGAGATAACATTGCTTATGGTGATTCCCATACTAAAATTACTGATCAAAAAATAGAAGAGGCAATTAAAGTTGCGGAAGCAGATAGTTTTGTAAATAAACTTCCTAATAAATTAGATTATGATTTAGCCCAAAGTGGTACAAACTTATCTGGTGGTCAAAAACAAAGAATTGCGATAGCCAGAGCCATAGCTAAAGATCCCGAAATATATATATTTGATGATTCTTTTTCGGCTCTAGATTACAAAACAGATTTTAATTTAAGAAAGAATTTAAAGAAATACACTAAAGATGCAACTTGTTTAATTGTCGCCCAAAGAATTGGCACAATAAAAAATGCTGATAAAATATTAGTATTAGATGAAGGTAAATTAGTTGGTATAGGAACTCATAAAGAGTTATTAAAAAATTGTAAGGTATATAAAGAGATTGCTTTATCGCAAATATCTGAAAGTGAATTAAATAAAGAGTTAGGAGGTACAAGTAATGCGTAATGGTAGAAGAGGACCTCAAGAAAAGGCAAAAGATTTTAAAAAATCAATACTTGATTTAATAAAATATTGTAAACCATATTTTATACCCGTATTAGTATCTATTATTCTGGCTTTAATTAGTTCTATATTATCGATAATTGGTCCTGATAAATTAAGAAAGATAACTAATTTAATTACCGAAGGATTAATGGGTAGTATTAATTTATCTAAAATAAAAGAAATAGCTATCTTCTTAATCATTATCTATGTAATAAGTGCTATTCTAGGTTATTTAGAACAATATATTATGGCAATTGTTACTAATAAATTTTCTAAACAATTAAGAAAAGAGATAATCGAAAAAATAAATAATATTCCTCTTGCTTATTTTGATAAAACTAGTTATGGCGATATTTTATCGCGAGTTACTAATGATGTAGATACTTTAAGTATGACATTAAATCAAAGTTTAGGTAATTTAGTTAGTTCTATTACATTGTTAATTGGTTCAACGATTATGATGTTTGTAACCAATGGTATTATGACTTTAACAGCTATATTATCAAGTGTGTTTGGCTTTGTCTTTATGACTTTAATAATTAGTAAGAGTCAAAAGTATTTTGCCAGATTACAAGATGAAATTGGTGAATTAAATGGTCATATTGAAGAAATGTATTCGGGTCATAATGTTATGAAAGTTTATAATGGTGTAGATAATGCCAATGAAAAATTTAATGAAATTAATGATCGAATATTTGATAATGCGAGAAAAGGTAATTTCTTATCTGGTTTAATGCATCCATTTATGGGATTTATTAGTAATTTTGGCTATGTTTGTGTTTGTATTGTGGGTGCCTTACTTACTATGAACAATGTTATTGATTTTGGGGTTATTGTTGCCTTCATGTTATACATAAGATTATTTACGCAACCACTTTCGCAAATAGCTCAAGCTGCATCTAGCTTACAATCATGTGCTGCGGCCAGTGAAAGAGTATTTGAATTTTTAGGTGAAGAAGAAATGAGCGATGAGAGTGCTATTTCTAAAAAGTTAGATAAAAATGAAGTAAAAGGTGAAATTGTTTTTGATCATGTAAAATTTGGTTATGATGAAAATAAAACAATTATTAAAGATTTTAATGTTAAAGTTAAGCCCGGTGAAAAGATTGCTATTGTTGGGGAAACTGGTGCTGGTAAAACGACAATGGTTAATTTACTGATGAAATTTTATGAAATAAATTCTGGTAACATTTTTATTGATGGGGTATCAACTAAAGAATTATCTAGAAAAAATATTCATGATTTATTTATAATGGTTTTACAAGATGCATGGGTATTTGAGGGCTCAATTAAAGAAAATATTCGTTATAATAAAACAAAAGTAACTGATAAAGAAGTAGAGGATGTTTGTAAAGTAGTTGGGCTTCATCATTTTATTAAAAGTTTATCTGATGGTTATGATACAATTCTTTCTGATAATGAATCTTTATCCCTTGGTCAAAAACAATTATTAACAATTGCAAGAGGTATGATTAAAGATGCGCCATTCTTAATTCTAGACGAAGCTACAAGTAGTGTTGATACAAGAACTGAAGAGTTAGTTCAAAAGGCCATGGATAAATTAACGGAAGGAAGAACATCATTTATTATTGCTCATAGATTATCTACTATAAAAAATGCTGATTTAATATTAATGATGAAAGATGGTAATATTATTGAAACAGGTAGTCATGAAGAGTTACTAAAATTAAATGGTAAATACGCTGAACTATATAATAGTCAATTTGAAACTATGAATTAAAGTTAGAATTCATCTAGCTTTTTTTAATTAGTTGATTTTTGTCAATACATAATGACTAAAAATTACAAAATAAGATAATCGTCTACTAAGGCGATTTTTTTAAACTTTG
>CANROK010000020.1 GCA_947632205.1 uncultured Bacilli bacterium | reverse complement strand
CTTACTTTTACTAAGCCATTTATTTCTAGTTGTTGTTGTAATGTTGAATAACATATTGATATTGTATATATTAGCAACACTATTATTGCACACATTCCATATATCTTTTTATTACTTTTTTTATATCTCTTATTATACATATATTCCTCTTTATTTTATATATTTTAATTATATAATACCCCCCCCGAGTGTCAATAATTTTTAATCAAAAAAACGTGCGAACAAAAATTCGCACGTTTTGTAATCGTATATTTTATTGCTTTTTCTTAACTAATCTAAGTTCTGTTTCAAATAATTCCACTACCGATTTATCATCTATATTGTCATGGCTTTCTTTTATTCTAGAATATATTTCTCTTGCTATATCTAAGTCACAAGATATATGAGTATTAATTCCTTTATAAGTAACATAACGACCATACATATAATCATACATTATTTGTTGCTCTAAAGTTAAATAGTCAATACTTCTCAATCTGCTAGTTATTTCAAATACTCTTTGATCTAACCCACATTTTATACAACCATAATAATTATCAGAACGACCTTCACAACTATCATAATCATGTAAAACATTTACCCATATGTGATTACAAGAATCATATTCTTCAACTTTTAATTTCTTATATATATTTAATTGTTTAATTGCTAAATTCTCATTTTGTTTTCGTAATTCCAAATACCTTTTTAATACCTCATTATTTTCTAATTCTTTTAATGCATTTAAAGTCTTTTCTCTTTCTTTAACTATTTGTTCATATTGTTCTTTTAAATTTACCATATAATTAAAACCTCCAATTTAATTATATGTGTATTATTTACACTTGTCAATAATTATTTATTTAATTCATTGCTCTTTTAAACATTTTTTCTAAATCATAGATACTAAATTTGATTATAGTAGGTCTACCATGAGGACAATTATAAGGATTATCACACTTAACTAAGTTTTTAAGTAATCCTTCTATTTCTAACATCGATATATGTTCATTAGCTTTTATGGCCATTTTACAAGCAAGAGTTATAGCAACATTTTCTCTAAACTTAATAACATCAAAGTCACCATCTAAATTAATAATTAAATCAATTATCTTTCTTATACTTTCTTCTTCATAACCAGATTTAAGCCAAGTTGGATGACTAAGTATTCTAATTGTGTTAATACCAAACTCTTCCCATTTAAAACCAATATTATTAAATACTTCTACATGTTCCTTAAATTTTTGATATTCACTTGTAGAAAGTTCAATAGTTATTGGGATAAGCATATCAATTATATTTATTTCTTCATTCTTTAAATTATTTAAATATCTTTCGTAATTAACTCTTTCTTGCGCAGCATGTTGATCAAGTAAATATATTCCCTCATCATTTTCACAAACAATATAAGTACCCAAACATAATCCCACTGGATATAAAACTAAACTTTTAAATTCTTCATTTTTAATGTTATTTTCAATATCACCAAAATCAAATGTGGTTTGAGTTGTTTGAGTAGACTCTATATTATTATCTATTGGTATATTATTAACACTAAAAGTATTATTATAATTAGTTTTTTCTTCAAAATTATTATTTTCTTTTTTTATAGCTTCTGGTATTAATAAATTATTATATAAAGTATCTTTTATTGTATTATATAATAAATCATATAAACTATTCATCTTACTTATTTTAACATCTTGTTTAGTTGGATGAATATTAACATCGACTAAAGTTGGATCAACTTCAATGTTTATAACTACTACTGGATATTTACCATCAGGTTTATAAGTATAATAAGCATCATTTATAGCTCTATTTATTTCATTATTTCTAACTACTCTACCATTAATAAAAGTTATAATACTATTTCTTGATGATTTTAATATTTCTGGTTTACAAACATAACCACTTATTTCAAAATCATCATTATAATTTTTTATTTCTAACATTTTACTAGAAATATTTAAACCAAATATTTCATGAATAGTTTTAAGTAAATTACCTTTACCACTAGTTTTTAAAATAACATTAGTATTATTTGTTAAAGTAAAGGCAATATCTGGTTTAGCTAAAGCAAGTTTTTCAATGTAGTTTGTAATATTAGCAAGTTCTGTTTGTTCTGTCTTTAAATATTTAAGACGAGCTGGTGTATTATAAAAAATATTAGAAATAGTTATTTTAGTACCTATTCTTGCTTTACTTAAGCCCTCTTCTAATATTTCTCCACCCTTAATATGAATAAAGGTTCCCACTTCATCTTTACATGTTTCCATTACTACTTCTGAAACACTCGCAATAGATGGTAAAGCTTCACCTCTAAAGCCCAAAGTATTAATAAAGAATAAATCATCATCTTTATATATTTTACTTGTAGCATGTCTTAAGAATGCCATTTTAGCATCTTCCTTATCCATACCAATACCATCATCAATAACTGTTATTTCTTTAAGTCCACCCTCAACTAAATTAACTTTAATATTTTTAGAATTAGCATCAATACTATTTTCTACTAATTCTTTAACTATAGATGCACATTTTTCAATAACTTCTCCGGCAGCAATCTTATTAGCCAAATTTTCATTCATTACTTTAATAACACTCATTTATAACACCACTTTTACTTAATAATTGAATCTCTTATTTCTATTTTTCTATTTGTTTTTATTTTACCATTATTTACATAGATAAAGCCATTATCTAAAACAATATCTTTATTAACTAAATCATATTCATAATTTAATTTACTATTATCTTTTTTACTTTTAATAACTACATCACTACTAACTAATAAAGTTAGATTTCCTACTCCCATTATTTTTAAATCATCAATAGATAAAATGAAATCTTTTTTTAAACTTTTAGTATAAAGCATTATTTTATCGATATTAACTTTATTTTTATTAATAATTAAACCAGGAGTATCATAAATAATATAATTATTTAATTTAATTTTAATAAAATCTAGAGTTGTATTATTATATTTACTAGTAGTTAAATTACTATTAGTTATTTTATTAATTAAAGTTGATTTACCAGAACCAGTTTCTCCACATATAATAACTTTTTCATACTCTTTAATTAAATTAACTAATCTATTTAAATATAAATTTTGCTTAGAACTAATAAAGAATATTTCTTCTTTTATCTTATAAACTCTTTTAATATTTAATTCTAAATGTTCTAATTTTAAATTATCAGGTATAATATCACATTTATTTATAACTAATATCTTCTTATTATTAATTAAATTATAATTATTAATTAATTCATTATTTAAACTAATTAAATCAGTTATAAAAATAGTATAATAACCAAGTTTATTTATTTTATTTATAATATCATAATTATTAATATCATTTACTTTTATATCCATATTATAATGAATTGTTTTAAAACAACGTGCACAATAAGGATTATTTAAGTTATTAGTATAGCCATTTTTATCTTTAAAAGTATTTTGTAATTTTATTCCACAACCAACACATTTACTCATAATATTTTCCTTTAATAACTATCGATTTTTTATTTAAAGATTTTATAATAAATTTTTCAAATATTCTTATAAATCTTGTTGATAATGGTTCTCTTTCACTAATAGAGTTAACAAGAATAGTTGTAAAATTCATTCTATTACCTCCTAAAATATCTGTAACGAGTACATCCCCAATCATAGCCACTTCTGTATCTTTAAAATTATATAATGCTAATATTTTTTTAAATTTTCTTTTAAATGGTTTAAATGATCTAAATGATGCATCAATATTTAATTTTTCTTTAAAAGGTCTTATCCGATCTTTACTACTATTAGAAATAATAATAACTTTAAAATCTTTTTCTAATTCATAAATAAGTTCTCTTAAATCATCTGTAGGATAATCATCATCATAACTAGTTAGTGTATTATTTAAATCAAAAAGCAAACATTTTATTCCTCTTTTTTTTAATTTTTTATAATTAATTGTATAAATACTTTGTGTATACATATCTGGTACAAAATTATCCATAACTACCCTTTCTTTTTAAAACTTATAATATAATTTTAATCTAATTATTTTTATTATTCAATATTGATTTTAAAAAAAATAAGCATTAAGCTTATTTTTAAAACCATGTACTAGCGATATCACAACTATTACTACTTGGAGTTGGAGATGCAATATCCATTTTAGTAATCGTTGGAAAAGTAAACGAATTACCAAAAATTAAAGCATTACCTACTTGTAAATTTTTAATTTTTTCAACCATTTCTTCATCTATATAAGGAATCATTGGTCTTATATATTCTAAATCAGTTGGATGGGATATTTTAAAGATAAGAAAATTACTACATTGGGATAAAACCGTTTGCGATAGTTCTGATGGTCTTTGGCTTACTAATACTAACATTACTGCATACTTACGTCCTTCTTTAGCTATTCTTTCAAATATATTATAACCAAGTATATCTATATCATTATCATGTTGGACATATCTATGAGCTTCTTCTAAGACAATATTTATTGGTACTGTACCTCTTTTGGCTACATATTTACCATAATCAAATAAAAATTTACAATATATTTTAGTAATTACTTTAGCAAAACGATCATTAATATTGGCTAAATTTAAATTAATGATTTGGGCTTTCTCACCATTTTCGGTAGTTAACTCGTTAAAGAAATCCTCTTTATTAAATGCTTGTTCAAACTCAAAAAACTTACTATATTCACTATTTACAATACTTGCAAGACGAACTCTTAGTTCATTAGCAAGTTCATAAACGCGATCATTATTTAAAATACCTTCATCTATTAAAGCAAAATCAAAAGCATATAATAAATCGTCAAGGGTATAGGTAGTATATTCATCTGGCATACTTAATTCTAAATCTTCAAGTACATACTTTTGTAAAAATTCTATTACTAATTCCATATCTTTTAATTTACCAGTATTATCAATCATTAAACATTGTTTTAAAGGTCTTGTATAGCCAGGTTGATATACCTCTGTATTTAAATTTAATTCTTTAGTATTATATCTTGATAAAACCGAAAATACTTGATCTCTTATTTGTGATGGTGATTTACCATTAATAAATATATCTAAAAGAGCCCTTGCTATTATACTATTTTTATATTTATTACTTTCTTCATCTTCTTTAATAAATACTTTAACTAGTTTTAAGGCCTTCTCTACAATTGGAATTTGATTTTTATTATTTACTTCTAGTAATAAACAAATATCATCTAAACTAAGTAACCATAAAGGTATTTTTAAAAAGTTAGTAGAACTAGTATCACTATCATAATATTTAAATTTAAGATTAGGATTAACAAAATCTATTTTACTAAAGGCATTTTGATATTCACCATAGGCATCAATAATAAAGAAAGTAGAATGCTCAGGACTTGCATCTTTTTTATAAAATAAATTTTGTAATAATCTTGCTACTCCACAAGATTTACCAGAACCAGTATTACCTAAAATTACTAAATGATTAGCAAATAATTTGTTAATATTTAAATAGATAGGATAATCTTGATATAAAGCACTTTTACCTAAATATAAACTATTATTAGGAGTATAATTGTTAATACCAAATAAAATTTTTATTTCTTCTTGAGATAATAAAGATACTTTAGCATTTAAAGATGGCTTATTAGATAAACCATAAATAAATTTATTATTAATTATTTCACCCATTAATTTTATTTTAATAGTTTCATTTTTAATATTGACTATTTCTCCTACATAAAAATTAGTTGCATCTAATATTTTAACATACATATTGATAAGTAAATTATTACTATTATTATTAATAATTGTTAGATAATAATTTTCAATATCTATTATATTTCCTAACATAATTAACCCTTCTATTCTAATATAAATTATATCTTAAATGTTATAATTTAACAAGATAAAAAGAAAGCTTTTCACTTTCTCTAAATTTCTTCAATATATTCCAATAATTTTATAAACATTTTAATAAATATTGGATTAAGTCCTGAGGTAGCTAATTTTCTTATAGCAATTCTTTTTTTATTAATTGGCATATCGCTAAATATTATAGAAGATATAATTTCTTTTAATAATGTTTCTATTTTTAAATCACTTATAATACCAAATATATCTTCATTAATAATTCTTACAGCATCTATTTCAATATCAGTACCTAAACAATTAATATTTAGCTCTCTTCTTGTATCAACATTATTTATTTCTATTATAAAATCATTATCTAAAGTATAAGCTTTAAAATCTTTACCAATTTTATCAATACTTACATTAACTTTTGAGGGTTCTCTTGTATTTCTAAATTTTATTTTATAATCTCTTTTATCAGGTATTATCCCTGTTTTACCTTCCACCGGATGAATAGATAAAGAATAATTATCATTAGTATAATTAAAATCAATACCTGTAATTATGTATTCACCATTTTCATATTTAGAAGAAATACCATCATCTTCATATAAACGATAAATATTACTATTACCAGGAAAAATATCTATTTCTAATGTTTTCGGTGTTGATGTATCATTTAAATCTTCAGTATTAATTGCCATTGGGATAATTGCTCCGGCTTTAGCAAAAACCGGAAAATCTTCATCTTTATAGAAGGCAATATATCTTTTATTACCCACAAACTTTTTACCAGTTTTAAAATCATACCATATACCTTTAGGTAAGAATATTCTTTCAACAGATCTATTCATTACTTTATCTTTTGGCTTAGTAATTGGCGCTACTAAAAGTTCCGTACCAAAATAATATTCATTTTTATAATGTGGTTCATCAATTAATTCAGGATAATAATAATATAGTGGTTGAATAACTGGTAAATAAGTTTTATGATATTTATAATTTTCTGTATACAAATAGGGGATTAACTTATGTCTTAATTGACAATATTCTTTAACTATATTATAAGTATTTAAATCCCAACGCCATGGTTCTCTTTTATAATATGCTCCTCTTCTTGCACTAAATCTAAATATTGGACTATATGTAGCAAGTTCAACATATCTTAAATAAAGTTCACTATCTTCAATACCATTTTTGAATCCCCCAACATCATGACTCCACCAAGATAGTCCGATATTACTTGACGAAGAATTAAAGTAAGGTAAATATTTTAAAGTATCCCAACCAACTTTTGTTTCACCTGAATAATGAACAGGATATCTATGAGCAGCTTTACCACCATTTCTTGATAAAATCATGCCTCTTAAATTCTTATTTTTACGATAATCTGTATAATGATAATAATTTAAAACTCTTGTAACTATTTCATCTTTAGAATCTAACCAATAAAAATCTACTCCTAATTTATCTAAAGGATATATTAAATTAAAAAAGTAACTATCAATAAATTTTTTATCTAATACTCGAAAAGGAATAACTTTACCATTTGCTATATTTAAATCATCACACATGTTTAAATAGCCATCATTCATATTATTTATTCCTTCATTACCATCTAAATTAAGGCCTAAACGAATATTATGCTCATGAACATAATCAATAAATTCTTTAGGATCATTAAATAATTCTTTATTAAATGTATATCCCGTTTTATATAAATTATAATCTTTTTTATCTTTATTGTGCCAAAATTCACTTAATAATAAAACAGATAATGGTATTTCATGCCGTTTAAATTCATCAATAAGTTTTTTTATATCATCAAAATTATATATTAAATCTCGATTCCACCAAATGCCTAATGCATATCTTGGTAATAATGGTGGTTCACCCGTTAATGTAAAATAATCTTTTAAACAAAGGCCAAAATCTCTTCGGTAAATAAATAGATAAAAATCTATTCTTTTTTTACTAGGTACCATATAACCATCAGCATCAATTAACATGGAATTTGAATCGTCTAATACAGCAAAACCATCAGTAGAATAAAGTCCATTAGATAATTTTGTTTTATCGCCAAATGCTTCAATACTAAAAGCACTACCTTTAAAATTTCTTGCTTCTGGATGACCATAATACCATATTTTATCAGTATTTAATAATTTTACTTTTAGATTAGAATCAGGAGCAAATGAAGGACCTTTATAGGGCTTTTCTTTAGCATATTGTAACATAAAATATTTAGTAGTTATAACCACAAATTTATCATCTTGATTAATATTTACTTTCGGTGTTTTAAATACTCTATTGTGAACTAATTCGGTTTCACCATCATAAAATTCACCATCACTACTATATTCAAAACGAATTAATCGTTCACTTAATACAGTAATACGATAGTTTACTCCTTTAGCAATATTCTTACTATCAACTATGAAGTTTTTTGGATTACTTTTGAAATGTGTTCCCATACTAGCCATATTCATAACCTCTTTATCATATCTACTATATAAGAATATCAAAAATTACGTTTTTTTGCAATCTCTTTAAAAAAATTATTCCTTATAAATTAAAAAACGTCATATTGACGTCTTAATAATTAATATCTTCAACAAATTTATCTATTTGTTCTGAATATTCTTTGGGTCCAACTATAAATATTAAAGTTTTCTTTACTCTTGAAATAATTATATATTCATTATCTGATACAGATACATCTTTATCTATTTGACTTCCTTGAGTTCTACTATTTTCTGAAGTACTTGTTATATAACTAGCAATATTGTCAAAATATTTTTTAAATACTTTTTTAGCACTAGTTTCATCTTCAAATTCATAATATTCTATATTAAATGGTAAATCATCTTTTTTGGCTACAACATAAGTTTTAGATTCATATGGGGCTTCTTCTGTTTCACTTATAGTAAATCCTAAAGCCGAGAAATGATTTTTAAATTCTTCTGTATTAATACTTTTATAGCCACATCCGGTTGTAAATAAACAAACACCCAAAATTATTAATACACCAATTAAAATACTTATTTTACCTTTCATTATTTTCCTCCTTTAAATTTATTCATAAAAATATTTAATACTTTCGTAAATTCTGTATCATCAAGAGTAGTAAGTAATTTTTCATTATCTTTTATTAGTTCTTTTCTAATGCATTTATCATTTTCATCTTCTTCATTTATTAAAAAATAATAAACATTATTATCAATAATTTCTTTATTTATAACTTCATAATTTTTATTATCATCAAGCGTTATAACATTAAGATTTACTTGGTCCATTTAAGTTTTCACTCCATTCTTGTCCCGTTGCATAAGTTTCTTGATATTCAGCATATTTCGTTTTTAAATAGGCATTAACTAATTTTTTTATTTCATCTTTATTATCTTTATTTAAGCCACTTGTCCTATAACTTTTTGCAGCTTCTTTCATTCTTTCTGTTGGATTTTCTAAATTATTTATTATAAAGGTTAAAAAATCTTCATTTATATCTAATTCTCTTAATACTTCATCCATACTTTTTAAAGCGGATTCTAAATCGACATGCATATGAGAAAAAGTATATATAAGCATAGAATTTAATGCTTGAGGATATTTTTTAATAACAATTTTTATATCATCAGCTATTTTTGATTCTACATAATCAGTGTAAATATTATTATCAACATAGACAGGTTTAGAATTTTTCGTAATTATATCAGGATTATCTTCACTAGTATAAAAGATATTTTGAACTTCTGGATCATTAGAATTTATTTCTGCACTTATTCTTTCATCAAAAGTATCAATAAATTCTTGCTTTCCATGTTGTTTCTTTATAAAAGATGCAACATTTATTAACATAGTACCTGCTAAAGCAAACGCTAATATTCTTTTGAATACAACATCTTTATTCTTTGCTTTTTTTCTTTCTTGAATAATTCTATTAGTTTTATTTTTAGTCGAATTAAACTTCAAATTAAAATAATTAACTAAATTATCAATTTCTCTATTCGCATTACCTTGTAATACTTCTTCTTTAGTATATTTATCTCCAATTATTTCTACAATTTCATTAACATCATTAGGATTTACAATACTTATTTTAGCATACTCGGAAATATATTTATCTTTACTATTAACTATTTTAATACTATCAAAAAAATCTTTGGAAAAAGTATTATTATCTTTTCTATTATCTTCATTACTTACTATATCTATTGGTTTCGATACTATTACATCTTCTTCATAATTTATATTAAAATTATTTTTAAGTATATTTTTGATTTCCATGTCGGCTCTTCCATTTAAAATTTCTTCTTCACTATATTTATTATCATTTAAAAGTTTATCAAAAATAAACTTAGTTACTTTATAAACTTCTACTTGGATGCCACTTTTAGCAGTAATTGTATTTACTAAATTATTAACATATATAAATACTTTTCCATTCATATTTACCCACCTCTAGTATTTTAAATATAATATTTTTTTGTCAATTAGTCAATTATATAGACATTTATTTGATTTTTAATTTACACAGATTTACTCTATATCTATTTTTTTAGTTACTAATTTACTACAACCATATGATAATAATAACATCAAACATATTACTAATAAAATTTTAGGATTTTTCAAACTTTCTAATAAGCTAGTAGCAATAAAACCCCAGAAAAAAACAAGAGATACTTTACCAATTAAAAGAGCCATAAAATATTTACGAAACTGCATTTTAGAAAGAGCAGCACAAATATTTACCATAAAAGCTGGCGTAAAAGGAACAGCCATAATTAAAGCCAAAGTTGATAATTGCATTTTATCTATTTTGGACATTAATTTATCAAATTTAGCATACTTCCTAATTTTTATAGTAAAATAATTATTAAATACTTTACGAACTAAAATAAACGCTAGAATACAACCAACTATAGTTAAAATATATGAAACTAAAAAACCAAAAACATAACCATAGGCAATAAAAACTATTCCTATAAAAACAAATAAAGGTAAAATTGGTAAAATAGATTCTAAAACAATTAATAAACATGCCAAAAGAGGCCCATAAAAAGATGAGCTATTCACTAAATTAATAATAAAATTATATATATCATTTAAAAAATCCATACTTATCACATATTCATTATAATATAAGTATGGACAAAATTCACGAATTTATGACATAAGTTACATCATAACCGTAAAATGAAAGAATTCTTACAGCTTGTTTACTTTTATGACCTTTATCACAAATAAGAAAATATTTCTTATTTTTATCGAGAATAGTTTTGTGATTCATAAGTAGCTTATCATAATATATATTTATACTATAAGGGTTATGTTTTTCTTTATAACTAATTGGATCTTTAACATCAATTAATATTCCCATATTAGGATTATAATCTATTTCTTTAATAGATTTCATTCTATCACCATTATAATTTATGAAAATTTAACTAAAGAGCAAATTATGTATACCTACATCATAAAAGATTCCTAAATGGAATCTTAATCACTAAAGAAATCATCAAAGAATTCATCATCAGTTATAACATTTTCATTAACAATTACACTATTAACATCAACATTAACTTTTGGATCTTTAGAATCTTTATTAGTTGTATCTTCTATTGGTTTAATTGGTTCGAATTCAGAATCTTCATCTTCATCATCTAAAACAGGTTCTTTATCTATATCCTTTATTTTATTTATTAAAGAATTAGTTTCTGCATTAGCATTATTCATTAATTCTCTATTTTGTTCCCTAAGTTTTTCTTTTTGTCTTTTTTCTTCTTCATCTAATTCTTGTAATTTTCTATCAATATCTTTCATCATAGCATCGATATCTAAATCTTTTAAATCACTTGCAAAAGGATTATTATCTTTTTTGGGATTATCAAATAGATTTCTATCTGCCATTGGATTCATTTTATTACCCATATTAAATGGATTACTATTCATATTCATAAAAGGATTATTCATACTTGGGATATCACCAAAAGGATTAAAGCCCCCTGGCATGCCCATATTATTCATGTTACCCATACCATTATTCATCATATTCTTACCCTTTTCTTCAGTTACAAATTTCTTTAAATCAAATAACTGAATTTTATTCATTTGTCTTTCTGGATAAGTGGCTTCTGGATATTCTTCACCCCAGTTTATTTTAAAATTAGGAGTATACTTAGTTTTAAATGGACTAGTACGTAATCTGATGATTATCGCATCACCCAATTTTAATTTTTGTAAATCACTTATTGTTATTAATGGTGTTGAGGCGGTTTTATCTTTATCTTTTGATTTTACTTCTCCACACATTTTACTTATTTCTTCTAAAGCTTTTAATTCTGTACTAATTAAGTAAATTAAATTACCACAATTACCTCTAATAACTTGGGCTACATTTTCACCATAAATATCATTTAATTGGGCAAAATTTTGAATAATAAATGTAAAACGAATATCTCTACTACGGGCAGCTGAAACCATACTATCAACATCTTTAAGTGGTGGCATATTAGCAAATTCATCTAATATAAAATTCGTTCTAAATTGTAATTTGCCTCCTGGACTACTTTGAGCCACATCGATTAATGTTTCATAACATTGTTTAATAAAAATAGTCATTAAGCTATGATATGTTTTCTTTTCATCATGAATAATCATAAATACGGCAGTTTTTTCTTTACCTATATCTCGCATATCAAAATCACTATAAGATAGCATTTCTGATAAATTTTCTTTAGTAGAAAACATTCTTATTTTTTGACTAAAAGTAGATAATAATCCTCCTTTAGTATCACTTGGAGCATTTATAACAGTATTTGCAAACATATAAGCATTAGAATCTTTACCCTTCATATTAAAGTATTCTTTAATATAATTAGTAGCGCCATATCTTTCTTCACCAACATTACTCATGTAATTAATACTGTTTAAATTAACTTCTTTTTCCATAGCATCTTGAAATAAACCTAAGGCCAAGCCAGAAAAATAATCGGCAGCTCCCTTTTCCCAGAAATCAGAATCACTTTTATTATTTGGATCATATAAAATATTTAACGAAATATCTTCAAGTAATTCTGTCGCTTTATCAATATTACCTGTTTTATAATATTGATAAGGAAGAGCAAGAGGATTCCAAGAATTACCTTTATTTGGTTCTCGAAAGTTTAAAATTATTATTTTATATCCCCGATCTTTTAAATTCTCTGCTGTCTTACGATAAATTTCACCTTTCGGATCGGTAATTATCATACTTTCGCCTTTTTTAGCTAAAATATTAACCATTGGGAATACTAAATTTTCTGTTTTACCACTACCAGTTGAACCAATAACTAAATTGTGATAAGAACCATTATCTACCCATATTTCTTTACCATTATTTATAAGTGGTATACCTGCAGCATTTAAAGTTTTTTCAGAAGCAAGTATTTTTACAACATTACTACCTTCTTTAATTTCTTTTTCAGTTGCCCATCTGGCATAACCATCACTTGATTTTTCTTTAATATTTAAGCCAATACCTTTACCTTTATCTTTGTCAAAAATATATGATGAGACACTACTAAAAATAACTATCAAAAAGCCAATAAATACTGTAAGGGTAAAACCAATATATTTACTTGAAAAAGCACTTATAGGGAAAAAACCAGAAAAAGTATTTTCATTTATTAAACTAAAAACATTGGCTACTGCTAAAGCAGATAAATATAATAAAACACTACAATAAATGATAAACATCATAAAATCTTTTGGTTCAATCTTAAACTTCAATTAAATCATCCCTAACTATTTACATTATAATTTTATCAAATTACTTATTTAAAATCTATATTTCAATTAATTTTTCTCTATTATAATTTAATTATTTCAAAAAATAAAGTATTTTTATTAATTTAAAGTATAATTTCCCGCATCATATCTATATATTAAATTAGTAGTTTCCCCACTATTAGAATAATAGCCCTTTGTAATTATGATACTATCTATATTTTCATTATTAATATTAACAACATAATTTAAATAATAATTTGGAGCTATTAAAACATCTTCATCTTTAACAATATTATTAATTAATATTTGTTTCTTATTATTTAAATCAACATATAATAAATTATAATATTTTTCTTGATTATCACTATCTAAATTAGATACAGATATTATTTTATCATTTATACCATTATGATCTAAATCTACTACTATTTTAGAATTTAAAGATAAATCATTGATACTATTTATATTAATAATTTGTTTTATATATTCAAAATCATTTTCATCAATTTCATTAACTGTTACTTCTCTTACATTAATATTTAAATTATTGTTAGTAAAAGCTAATATATTACCTTCATAATTTACATAATTATTATTTTCATCAAATAAATTCCAAACATTACTTTTTTCTAAATAATAATTACCTATTTTTTGATTATTTACATATACAACGAATTTACTATTTGGAACTAAAGTTACTTTTGTAAAGCGATTATTTTTATAAGTAAAAATATCAGTATTATCTATTATTAAATAATCATTGCTATAATCAGGATTATTGATTGATGGCTGTTCTATAGTAGGATTATTATCTTGATTCAATATTACATTTCTATTCCATAATAATACTATAAGGATAATTATTAAACATACCATAGTTATAACTGAGATAATTAAAAATTTATTATTCTTCATAAACGCCATCCTTTGCAAATTCATATACTACTATTTTAAGTATATCTTTAATAGGAATTAAATTTATTTTTCCACCAGATGCCGGATCTTGTACTTCTAAATAATCCCCTTTGGCTTGAAGATATACTACAAAATGGCCTCTTGGATGATCAGCATTTCTATAATGAACTAAAATAAAGTGATTATTTTTATCATAAGAATTTAATAAATTAATTATCTCCGTAGATGTTTTATCTGTAACAAAATTCATTCCTATATATTTTATATTAGGAGCTATGTTATAAATGCCTTGACAATCCCAACTATTAATTGCTCCTCCCCTTGTAAAACAATTTCCTTTATTCATTGCATCTACTAAAACACCTGGATTAAAATCAGTGGTTGTAACTAATGTTCCTGAGCAAGCAATACCAATGGCTAAAGATGTAACCGCACAGCCGGAATCACTCATATGAGCATTGGATTGTCCCAGATTAATTCTACCCCAACGACTATCACTTTGAGCAAATATTGTACATTGTCCTGAGTAACTATTACACTCATCAGCTGGAATGCCAAAGATTGTTTCTCGATCACTAACCATTTTACTAACTTGATATCTAGTATAAGCTAGTTTATCTTCATCCGTTGTGGCAACACAATTACCAGAACCATCTTTATAACAATAATTACCTGGTGCACATGCCGATGTTACAGCATTTATTCTATCTACAGGCATATACTCTTTCATATATTCAAAATAATAACAGCCACCAAGACCAGTATTCTTAGAATTATCTTCAGTATTATACCAATATTTACCAATACTTGAATATCGAGACATCATATCGGTAACTGTTGCATAATTTTTAATATTATCAATAAAGCCAAGTAATCCTTTACTAAAAGAGTCATACTTATTACAATCACTTAAACTTCCTGTATTATTACAGCCAAGTCCCCAATAATTATTATAAGTTTCTAAATTAGGATTGCCACTTAAAGTATTTCTATTTCCAGAAGGAGAAAATCCTTCTCTATAAGCCCTTATAACAACTAGTTCGGGATTAATATTATTTTTAGTTGATAAGTCATAAATAGTAGCAGCATTAGTTATAAATATTTGAGCTCCCGGATGACTACTATTAATAAAATAAGCATTCATTTTTTCTATAAATTCATCTTTACTTAAAGTTGTCTTATTTATAGACATTCCATCACAAGTATATAAATTATTATTATAATTATTTTCTAAATTAAAAAATAAAGTAAAAAGTAAAATAAATAACATAAATATCAAAATAATTATTATTATACCAATTATTATAGGTAATGATGAAACAATAGTAAGTATTTTACCTATCGTAGATAAAATAGTTCCTTTTTTGTTTTTTTCTTCTGATTCACTATTTTCTAAAGTAGTTTCACCTTTTAAATTATTATTTTTATCTTGGGCTTCTTTTACTGCGACTTTCGCTGCAGCAGCTGTTACAACTAAAGATGCTCCTCCTGTTAATACCGCAGTCCCAACTGTAGCAGCTCCTCCGGCAGCGGCGGCAGTTCCTCCGGCGGCAACAGCACCACTAGCGGCACCTCCAACAGCACCTGCGGCAGTAGCTCCTTCAACGGCTGCACCACCAGCAGCAGTGGCTCCACCGGTAGCTCCGACTGTTTCAGCAGTTCCAAGAGCTCCACTATTAACAGTATTAGCTACTGAATTAGGAGCAACTCCAGTACTATTTAAATTATTTATTGAATTAGGTTCTGGCTTATGATAATTATTTAAATTATAATCTTTTTTATTATGATTATTAAAATTATTAGCATTATTTTGCACATTTTTTCTATTTTGATATTCTTTATATTCATCATATTTATCTTTTACATTTCTAAATTGTCTATTTGATGCTTTTCGATTTTTTTCATATATTTCATCATCTAATCTATTTTCAAGTAAATTGCAATCTTTTGCAATATCGAAATTACTAATTCCCACAGCTGATGCTATAGCTTGAACTTTTGCTTCTTTACCCTCAATTTTACTGGTATCATAACCCAATTGTTCAGCTTTTTCTACAATTCTATCATATTGCATAAAGACCACCTACACTTTATATTTTATCATATCTAGTTATTAAAAAAAAGAAGCAATTGCTTCTATTTCTCAGCTATCCCAAAAGAATCTAATTCTTCTTGTGTTGCTATTATATTAATTCGCATTCTTCTATTGCCACAAATAAACAATCCTTGTCCTTGTGGATAAACTTTAATGCTTTCTTTTTCACTTTCATTTAAATCAATTAATTTTGATAAATCATCAACTGCTTGCTTACGTAAAGACATTATCAAATAATATGATGCATTATCAAATATTGCTTTACCATGTTGAATAATATTTGAAGCTGCAAAATCAGTTGGTTGTTGAGTTATTATAATTGTTCCAGTGTTATACTTTCTACTACGTCTTTGAATTTGTGCTAAAAATTCAGCTCCCAGTTCATTATGTGATTCTAGTAAGACATGGGCTTCATCAACCATCATAATTGTATTAACATCTTTATCTAAACATAATCCCCAAGCGTATTTTAATATATTAAAGAATAAAGCATTTTTAATATTTTCATCACTATTCATTAATTCTTTTATGTTGAAAACAATAAAATCACTATTAATTTGAATAGTTGTATGCCCTGTAAAATAATATCTTAATTCTTGAACTAATGGTCTTACTTTTAATTCTAATCTTTCCATTACGTCTCTTTCATGAGTTGCGTCAACCATAGATAATAATCTTCCTTTTATAGTGGCATAAACATCATCAAATGTTGGAAACATATCACTCGTAAATTGAGTAAAATCAGTATTATAATCTATTTTAAATCTTTTATAAGTATCTTGTACGACTTCACTAAATAGTGCTAAAACGTCTTCTTCAATTGAAGGATTATAATATTTCATAAAGGCCTTTAATTGTTGAAGTGTTCTTGTAAGAACAGTATAACCTAAACCCTCTTTTATTTCATCTTCATCGACATCAACAACAACTTCAAGTGGATTAATCATCCCAAAAGCTCCACCTTTTCCTAAGTCAAGGAAATCCCCACCAATTGTATTGGTAAAAGATTCTAATTCACCTTCAGGATCAATTGCTACTATTCTACAACCATTTCTAACATGAGTTCTAAGTAATAATTTAGCCGCCGTAGATTTACCACTTCCAGATGTACCTAATAAAATTATATTAGCATTATTACGATTATTTTCATTCTTTATTCGATATAAGAATTGATTAAATAATACTACTCCACCTGAAAAATCTATACCTAGTAAGCATGCATTACCTGGATCTTTTATACTATCAAAAACAAATGGAAACATTGCTGCCACAGTAATTGAAGGTATTGGTGTCCCAATTCTTGTTTCAATATCTTGTTTACCAAAAATCGGTACAATACTTTTAAGTACTTTTTCTTGTTCAAACATTAAAGATACTCCACTCATGCCAAGAGCATTTAAATAACTTTTAACTTCCATTTTTCTAATTTCTAATTCTTCTTTACTATCGGCAGTTATCATTAAATGCATTTGAAAATCAAAGATTCTAGCTTGAGTTGCAGCAAGCATGCTGACAAATTGTTCTAAAGATTCATAATCTTGTCTTATTTTTTCTTGCAATGTTTGATCTTTTTCTGATTGATATCTATTTTTTAAATCAGCAATTTCTTTATTAATCATCTTTCTTAAAATTTCAAATTGAATTGGAATATGTTTTATAACAACTTTTACTCCTGTAATATTAGTTATATCGGATAAATAACCAACATAAATATTTTTGGGAAATGTAACAATCGTCATTATGGTTGAGAATTTACCACCAATACGAAATTCAGTTGGTTTAAATTCCATTCCTTTTGGAGCAATTTCACTTTTATTCATTAACTCATCACCGTTCCCAACTTACTTGTTTCTCCCCCATTTAATAAATTATCAAGTATCATTCTTAAATCATTATTACTTGTTTGAGCAGATTGCATACCACAAGATGCAAAACCACTTATTAAATTATGTAATTTTTTTTGTAATATTTCCAATCTTTTTTCTTGAAATATTATATAGTATTCTGTATCAACAACGTTATATTCAAGATTCATAAATTGATTGGCTTTATTTATATCTTGTAAAATTATTTTTCTTGTATTATTATCTGTCGTATTATTAAATTCTTTTTGTAATTCGGCTAAATATAAATTAATATCTACTGGTCTATCCGCAATAATTAGCCAAAATTCGTAATCAATAGTATTATAAAAATTTCTTAAATTATATATTAAATTATTTTGTGATTGATTATCCATAATAAATATATTTTTTGGTTGAACTTTAACACCAGTTACATAATAACCATTATCAAGTTGTATCATACCATTAATAATTTGTTTTACTGGTAACCATCCTTCTGTATATTTTAAACTATTTGTCATTTGGGTTGAATCTTTCATATATACACCATCCTTTCCAATAAAATTTTCTTTGATTTGTATAAAAATTAAACAAATTCGTTAATAACTGCAAAACATTATGGTAATATGGTACTGGCATAACCAAAAAAGATGCTATAAAAGCCGGTAATAAACAAATTATTAGTATAAATAAATTAGCGTCTTTAACTACTAATACAAGTGCAAAAGAAATAATACAACCAACAGAAAATAAACACAAATCAGTTGGAGTAAAAAAGCCCAAAATATATTGTGACTTTTTGGTATTTGCTGGAATCAAATAATTATTCATAATCTAGCCACCTCTTATTCTTAATCAACGATACCACAAATTTGGGTATCTTGAATTAAATTTAAAACAAATTTTAACAATATTGGTAAGACAAAAATACCAACACACATTAATGCTCTTATCCCAATTTTTTTAACAGCTTTATTTATTGCATCTTCATCATGAGATGCAACTGCTTGTAAAAAATCTACAGATGACATAACAATTAATATTATAATTGCAGCATATTTTATTATATCAAAAGCTAATACAACATAATAAATTGGTTCATCTGGATCTTTATAATCTGTTCCTAATAATGTTTCACAATTATTATCAGCAGCAACTAATATATTACTGTTTCCTTTAGCATATACAGGAACTTGTTTAAACATTGTAAATATAGAAACTAATATTAATACTAGCATTAATATAATTCTTTTTTTCATCTTCATCATCCTACTTTATAACTTTTTGCTTAATTAAATTTTATCATATTATAATGATAAAAACTAGCATAAATTAATTGTTTTTATTTGATGGAACTTGACAATCATTTGGATCAAAAATACATTTTGTACAGGCCCCAAATCTACTATGATTTTCACTATCTAAATCATTAGTTAAATTATTAATAAGTCCAAGACCAGTTCTAATTACAATAGGAGCTATAAATATGGCAAATGCTGCAATTAATCTTCTTATAAGTGCTTTAGTAGCTTTTGACATTGCTTCTTTATCACTAGAAGTCACTGCTTTAGTAAAATCCATCATTCCTAGGACAATTACTAAAATAGGACCTAAAACACAACATATTAAAATAATATATCCTACTGCTTTAGCCATTAAAACTAAATTTCTATTAGTACTACAGGAAATTTCATTTGCACTTTGGGTGTATCCATTAGATGGTTTTGGATCAGTTTGAACAAAACTACCGGTAAATTTATATATTTTATTACAATTATTATTATTCCATTGTGGACTTTTATAAAGTATTTCGCCCGTACAAATATATATTGAAGCCAAACAATCTCCTGTTGTAGGTATATCGTTATAAACTTTATATCTAGAATCAGCTGGTCCTATTGTACCATCTGTATAATAATTAATTATATATGTACCATTAGTTCCATAAGCACAAGTATGATCAATTGTTTTACTATTAGTTGATGGCGTATTATCAATTTTAGAATCTACTAGAGGAATAGTATTAGGATAATTAGCAGTAGATATAAATGAAAAACGATAATCATTTCTTTTACTACTAGTATTGTATATTAAACTATAAGAAACTTTATCCGGACAATAATAATTTCCATCACTTTTAATAAACGCTCCTACAGAAATGGTATCAAAAAGATAATTAAGAGGATTTTTATCATTCTTTGTAGTTACTAAATTACCATTTTCACTAATTCCTAAAATAACCGATACATTTGTACCATACGTACAATAAATAGATTTTGCAGACACTTTTGCCTTAAATATAAAAAGTAGTAATAATATAATTAACAAATATCTTTTTTTCATGTTACAACCTACCTTATATGAATTATACCATATAATTAAAAACAAAAATAGAATAAAATTAAAAATAAATAGATTAAAATATCTATTTATCACAATTATTGACATTTAAAATACATTTGGTACAAGCTTCAAATCGTGAGCTATTTTCTATTCCACCCGTAAATTTTAAAATGTTAATGAAAGCTAAAACTAATGATGGGGCAATAAAAACTGCCAAACCAGCAATGATTCTTTTAATTAATGCTTGTACACTTTTACTTTGGGCTTTATCATCATTTGCTATAATACATCTAAAAAAATCTAACATTCCCAAACCAATTATTAATATTGGAGCACATATTCGACATAAAACAATAACATAGCCAATTAATTTTACTACTTTTTTAATATTATTATTAGATGTACATAGATTTTCTAAATTATTATTACTATTCTTATTTTCAGTATTATTAATATTGATAACTTTATTAATAGCATTATTTTCTTTATCTAGTGGAAAAATTCTATAACATTTATTATTTCTTAATAAATCTTTTTCAGATTCACAACTATAAACACCATTATTTAATATAGCATCAGTTTCTTTAACACAAATATTTTCTGTTTTAAGTTTATATCCAGCTGGACAATCTAAATCAGTATAAGCTTCTACTTTTATAAAACTAAATACTATTAGAATAATAATTAATAATAATTTATAACCTATATTTTTCATACATATCCTCTAACGAGGATATATTATACTAGAACAAAAAGTAAAACTCAATAGTTAAAATTATTTTGTTTTCCTTCTAAATGCCTCACGGCCTTTATTTCCTACTTCATTGGATTTTACTCCTCCATAGG
>CANROK010000019.1 GCA_947632205.1 uncultured Bacilli bacterium | reverse complement strand
AACTTGACATAATAAAACCCTTTATGCAAAAGGGGTAATTAGATATTTTGAAAATCACTAACTGTCAAACTCCGGAAATAATTCTTTAACTTTACTTATATGATATAAATGCCCATTATGGAAAGGATTATATTCACAGATAATACCAACTATTTTCATATAAAATCACAAATTTAATATAACAAATAATAATTAAGGAGTCAATAAAAGAAATTTAATTGACAAATTAAATTTCCATCTATTATACTAATTTCATGGGAAGTGGTAAGATGCTTATATGTTTAACTGGTCCAACTGGTGTTGGTAAGACAAAACTTAGTATAATGCTTGCTCATAAATATAACGCTATCATCATTGGGGCCGATGCTACTCAAGTATATAGAGAACTTAATATTGGCTCTGCCAAAATCAAAGAAGAAGAAAAAGAAGGAATTGAACATTTTTTAATTGATATTAAGAATCCGGATGAAGATTATAGTGTTTTTGATTATCAAAAAGATGTAAGAAAATTATTAGAAAAATATAAAGATAGAAATGTCATTATATGTGGTGGAACAGGTCTTTATATAACTGCAGCGTTATATGATTATCGTTTTAGTGAAAGAAATAACAATGACTATAGTAAATATTCTAATGAAGAATTATATAATATGTGTAAAGAATATGATAGTTCATTAGATATTCATGTTAATAATAGAAGAAGATTAGAAAATTATTTAAATAAAAAAAATAAAGAAAAAATATCTCCCCAATTACTATATGATACAATATTTATTGGTTTAACTACAAATAGAGAAGTGTTATATAAGAAAATTAATAAAAGAGTAGAAGAGATGTTTGATGAAGGATTAATTAAAGAAGTTAGTAATCTTTATAAAAAATATGGGGAGACAAGAATTTTAAATAGTGCTATTGGTTATAAAGAAGTCATTTCCTATTTAAAAGGTGAAATAGATTTAGCTGAAGCCAAAAAATTGATTCAAAAAAATTCAAGACATTATGCTAAAAGACAATATACTTGGTTTAATAATAAAATGCATATAAAATTTTTTGAAACTAATTTTCAAGATTTTAATAAAACCTATGAAGAAGTTATAAATTATATAGAAAAAAGAGAAGATTAATTCTCTTTTTGATTTATTATTGGTAAAAATTCTTGATATATGGCCTTATTGAAATTATGTTCTTCAACTGTTATGGTACCTCCATCTGATTTTTTCATTTCTTCGGTCGTTACTAAAAAATATTTATGATATAAATAATCTTTACCATCTTTACTAACCGGATCATCCCAAGTTAAATCTAAATGGAGCCACTCGTCATTAATTTTAACAGCATTCCAAACGTGTCCATTTGATTTATAAGATATTTCTTCACTAGTGGTAGCAATTTTATAATTTTCATAACCTAATTTAGATAATATTATGGCCATTAAATCAGCATAGCCATTACATGTAGCATAGCCATCTACTACTGGACCATAGGCCTTATATGATTTATATTTACTTTCCCCTGTATCATTTCTTTCAATATCATATTTTGTATTATTTATTATATAATCATGAATGGCTTTTAAATTTTCAAAATCGTTTTTATCATCTTGATAATAATTAGCAATAGTTTCATCAACATATTTGTTAATTGTTTTTATTTCTTCACTATCGTATAAATAAAAAACTTTTAAACTTATCTCTCCTGATTCCGTAATAGAAGTATTTATTTTACTAAAATTATTATATGGATGAACAAAATTATTAATATGGGTTAAAATTGTTTCATCTTTTGTAATTGAAACAATATCCTTTAAACAATCACTATATTCACTAGGACAATAAAAAGTGAATTCTTGCCAACCATTATTTATTACACTAAAAATAATATCTAATAAATTATTATAAGAGTAGGGAATATAATCTTTGCTTCTTTTGACATAAAGAAAATCATAATTTTTAGTGTATTCGTTACTATTTCCAATTGTTAATGCAGTGTGTCCGGAAAGATGCTTGGCTAATATATTAGTTATATCATTTAAATTGAAAACAATAATAATGATAGATAAACAACAAATTATAGGAATTATATGTTTTTTCATAAATAAATCACGTTTATATTGTATCATAATTTTATAGTTTATTAAATAATTACTTTAAACCAAAAAAATAAAGTAGTTAAACTACTTCATATTTTTAATTTTTGTATTTAATCTTTGTTTTTCTCTAGCACCAGTATTTTCTTTAATTAAGCCCTTTTGAACTGCTTTATCGATACTTTTTTGTAAATCTTTAAATACTTTATTAGCATTTTCTTTATTATCATTAGCAATTTCTTTTTCACAAGATTTAATTAAATTTTTAACTATTGCTTTTAGTTCATGATTTTCATCTGTTTTCTTTGCAATAACTTTAACAGCTTTTTTTGAACTTTTGATATTTGGCATTATTGTCCCTCCTTAAAAATTCATATTCATTTTATCAAAAAATATGGGTGTGTGCAAGTATTAAATTTTTACTTAATTAAATCAACTTAATCGACATAATATTTATAATATATTAGTTATAATAAAAATGGTGATAATATGAAACGTTTTAAAAGTAAAAAAAGAAAAAATTATTTTTTGATTTACATAATTATGTTTATCTTAAGTATTGTTGCTTCTATTTGGTATATAAAGAAAAAAAATCTAGTTAAAGAAGATACAATTGTTGAACATATCCTAAAAACTAATTTTATGCCTGTAAGGAAAAACTTAAATGATATTGATTTTATATTAAAATATGCTCTTAATGTTGATTTGGAAAAGGATAAAGAAGTGATTGCTCCGGAGCAAGAAGATAAAGAAAATGTAAAAGTAGAAGTGAGTGATAATGAAAATTTAGAAATAAATGATCATTTTAAAGAATTAGAAAATATTGTCTATATTTATAATACTCATCAAGAGGAAAAATATCAAAATACTTATTTAGAAGAATTTAATATTACACCTTCAGTTTTTTTGGCTAGTAAAATGTTAAAAGAATATTTAAAAGAATTAGGAATTGGTTCAATAGTTGAAATGCAAAATGTTGCCGATAAACTACATAGTATGAATTTAAAATATAGTGGCAGTTATAAAGTAACAAGAATTTTTATGGACGAGGCCTATAAAAATAATCCTTCTCTTAAATATTTTATTGATTTACATCGAGATAGTAGTGTTTATGATAAAACAGTTACGACAATAAATGGTAAAAAATATGCTAAAGTACTTATTATTGTGGGTTTAGAAAATCCTAATTATAAAGAAAATTTAGTATTAGCAGAAAGAATAAAAGAAAAAATAATTAATTTTGATAAAAGTTTATTTAGAAGTATTTATAAAAAAAGTGGAGCAGGGGTTAACGGCATCTATAATCAAGATTTTAATAAAAATACTATCTTATTAGAAGTAGGAGGACAATATAATAATATTGAGGAAGTTGATAATACATTACAAGTTTTAGCCAACATTTTAGAAGAAATAATTAAGGAAGATCAAAATGAACAAAAAGAAAAAAATTAATCCAATATTAAAAATAATTATTCTTTTATTTATCATATATATTGCTTTTTTTGTAGTAGATATGAGTGGTTATTATGAAGGCAAAGTACGGAATAATGTTTCTTTAACTAATGAAAAAATAATGGAATTTGAAGATTTAGTTAAAAATGGTGAAGAAATAGATTTAGAATCATTTTTAAAGAAAGATGATACTGATTATAGTAATAAAGTATCAAGATTTGGTGAAAAGTTTACATTAGAATTACAAGATGTAATAAAAGATACAATTGATATAATTGGAGATATATTTAAGTCCCTCTTTTAAAAGCAAAAAAATTATTGTATAATGAATAATAGAAAGTATGGTAGGTTAGATGAAAATAATAGTTATTGGAAGTTCGGTTTTAGAAACGACATGTCAAATTAATACAAATTTTAAAGAAGGAGATAATGTTATTCTAGATAATCGAATTGAAACTGGTGGTGGTACAGCTGGTAATATTGCTTATGTATTAGGTAAGTGGGGGGCTGAAACATATATTGCTAGTATGCTTGGAGCAGATGATTTTGCTAATAAAATCAAAAAAGAATTTGAAAGTGTTGGAGTTAGAACAGATTATATAGAAACAAGTTATGATAAAACGACTGGTCAATCTTTAGTATTAGTAAATTCTACTACAAAAGAAATAACTACATTTGATATTTTAAGTAATTCATTTTTAAAAAAGTATTCTTTTGCAGTTGAACCAGATATTATTGTTACCGATGGTAATGATTATAATGCAACAATTGCAACATTTGATAGGTATTCTAAAGCCCAAAGTTATTATGTAGTTAAAAGAATTAATAAATATACTGATGATCTTTGTAGATATGCTAAGTTTTTAATATTTAATAAAAATACTGCTGAATTAGTTAGCAATAGTAAAATAGATTTTGGTAATAGTGCTACAATAGTTAATACATATAATAGATTAAAGCAAAAATATTCTGAAGCTGAAATAATTATTACATTAGGAGAAAAAGGATCTGTATATTCTCTTAATTCAAATATAAAAATAATGCCACCAGTAAAAACAGAGTATGTTGATGCAAATGGGGCTTTTGAAACATATGTTGGAGCATTAATTTATGGTATGGCTAATAATTTTGGCTTAGAAAGATCGATTGCTTATGCTACTATTGCATCTTCTATGAGTGTTTCAAGATTATCGGCGAGAAATTCTGTACCATCTTTAAATGAAGTATCTAATTATTATGATGGTAAATTTGGAGCCCAATATAATCCTAATAAAACAAAAGTTGAAGAACCAAAAAACACTTCAGAATCTAAAAATGAAGTAAAAAATGATAATAATAATGTTATGACTAATATAGAAACTGGTTCAAATATAAATACAACAGAAGTAATTGATAATACACCAGTAGCACCAAATATGAATACAAGTGAAGAAACCGAAAAAACACCAGTATTTAATGCAAATCCTACTTCTGAACAAAGTCAAGTAGTTAATAACAATCCTCCTCAAGGAGCAAATTAATGCTTACTTCAAAAACACCTATACTTGATTTACATGGTGAAGAAGTGGCAGTAGTTTATGCTTTAGTAACAAATTTTATAAATGAAAACTATAAAATGGGTAATAAAGAAGTAGTTATTATCCATGGTAAAAGTACTAATGTTATAACTAATGAAGTTCATGATATACTAAAAAATAATAAAAAAGTGTTAAATTATAAATTAAATAATTGGAATTTAGGTGAAACAATTGTCTATTTAGATTTGTAAAAATTGACAAATAATTATATCAAATAGATTAAAATAAATATACATTTTTTACTAAAAAATATCTTTAATGTACAAACACTTGACATTTTCCATAATATATGCTATACTTATAGCGTAATTAGGGGGTATGGAATAATTATGAAAGGATACGTTTTAGATTACATTAACGAAAATGAATTTAAAAAATTAGAAAGAGCTTTAAAAAAATATAATATGTTAGCTTTTAAAAAGTTAAATTTTGAATTTTATCCTGCACTTAGAGATGGTAAATTTTTAGGAGAAAAAGTAGAAACTAATAAAAAAAATGATACTGAAAAATATGAATTAAAATTACCAAGTGATAAAATGTTTACACAAATTCATGGTGAAGTTAAATTAATTTATACAGTTCATAGAAAAGAACAAGTTGTTATGCTTGAAGAAATTACACCAGCTAAGATCTTACTTGAAGGACATATGTCTGAGTTAACTGCCTATAAAGGAATAATGATTTCTAAAGCAAATGCATCTAAAGATATGTTTAAAATTGATTTACTTAATATGTTACAAGACAAACAAGATTAGTTTGTCTTTTCTTTTGTCTTTTCTTTTTAAAATAATGCTTGAAACTTAAAAATAAATATAGTATAATTAAAAAGCAATGGACCTCTAGCTCAGTTGGTTAGAGCATCCGGCTCATAACCGGGCGGTCGTAGGTTCGAGTCCTACGAGGTCCACCATTTAATGTGCAGGTATGGCGGAATTGGCAGACGCGTTAGACTTAGGATCTAATGGATTATCCGTGGGGGTTCAAGTCCCTTTACCTGCACCAAATAGAAAGGATAACGTACTTTATAAAAGTACGTTTTTATGTTATACGAATAAAATAATAGATTTGCTATCTATTTTTGTTAACACATCTAATAATTATATAAATAATTGATACTATAATTAATAAAAATAAACTTATTAATAATATAAGACCAACTATTACAAAGCTCCAATTTCTTCTAAAGATAGATTGTAACTATAATTATTTATAAATAATGTCGCTATATAACTAATAACTAAAACAGTAATATTAATTGAATAGAATATTTTAAAATTTTCATTCGTTTTAAATTCACCTAAAATAATTATAGTATAAATTTTTAAATAGCTATTTAAAAATTTGCTATTTACATAGTGTATTGTATACTTAATTTATGATATAATCCTTAATAGGAGGTTTTATTATGAATTTAGGTAGAATAGTAGCTAAAGAAATGGCTAAAGGCAATTGTAAAATCGAGAAAGGAAATATATTAGGAGGCATTACTCCAAGTATAGAGTGGCAAAAATGGCTATCTTATGAACCAGATTTTGAAAAGAAAAGAATAGAATATTTAGAAACGAAGAAAGAATCAGAATTATCACATGAAGAAACAAATGAATTGAATTTTTATAAAAGAAATAAACTTTTTGCTAAATTATTTAAAATTTATGATGCAAAGAAATGTACTCCATCAGAATATATGTTAGTTTATGATTTTATGAGTAATGAATCAATTGAAAAATTAATGTTAAGCAAATTAACAAGTGAAGAATTAGAGTATGCTAAAAAAGAAATAAATAGATTAAGTGAAATACCAGAAAAAGAATTAAGTATAAAAGTAAACGAAGAAAAAAATTTAGAAATTTATGAAAAATTATCAATGGTGGATTCATTTATTTTGCATGTTATTGCAAATATTGACTTTGTAAGAAACAATAAAAAATTAAATGAAAAAATTAATTATCAAATAGAAGAAAATAATGTTATGAGACAAAGAAGCTTCTATAATTCTTTAAATAGATAAAATAAAAACCAGTTCTAGAAATAGAATTGATTTTTTTAATGTTTAATAACCTTTAACTCCTTCTAAAGATTCGTCATTTTCAATAAAATCTTTAACTTCAATAGTTGTGTATTTAGTTTTTGTTTCTCTAATAACTATTTCTTTGATACCAGCATTAATAATCATTCTTTTGCATAGAGCACAAGGTCTTGCATTTTCAACATAAGTACCATCAACATAGTTTTTACCAACTAAATAAAGGGTAGAGTCAATCATATCTTTTCTGGGTGCAGATATAATTGCATTTTGTTCAGCATGAACACTTCGACATAATTCATATCTTTCGCCTCTTGGAATATTTAATTTTTCTCTAGTACAATATTTTAAATCACAACAATTTTTTCTTCCTCTCGGAGCTCCTACATAACCAGTAGCAATAACTTCATCGTTTTTAACAATAATGGCACCAAAATTTCTTCTTAAACAAGTGCCTCTTTCGGAAACACTTTCCGCAATATCTAAATAATAATTCTTTTTATCAATTCTCATTTTCATACCTCTTAATAAAAATTATAAATAAATTAATATATTTTGTAAATAATAAGATTGATAGATATGAAAAAGAAAATATTATATTTAAATTTAATTTTGTTAGTGTTAATAATTATTAATTTTATAGTTTTGAGATTATATGTAAAAGAAGAGAAAAAAAGTTTAAATACAATTGAAAATAATGTGAATTATCAAATTTTAGAAAAAAACGAATTGAAAGAATATACATCTTTTCTTTACCGAAATGAAGATGGAGATTTAAAAAGTAAAATATATGATCAAAATAATAAGGAAATAGAAATATCTTCTTTAATTAAAGAAGATAAAATAATGGAATATAATTTAAAAGTAGAAGAATTACTTTATTTAAAATATCCTAAATTTATTACAGAAGAATTGTTAAAAGAAAATGTCGAAAGAACTTATTTGATTAGAAATAATGAATTAGTAATATATTTTAGTAACTATGAACTTAATTTGGAAAATATAGAAGATTTATATTTAACTATAAATTATAATGAAATAAAAGATTATTTAAATTATACAGTAATTTTAGATAAAGAATATCAAAATGAAGATGGGTATAATTATTTAAATACTAAAAAGAGTGTAGCGATTACATTTGATGATAGTCCCAATAAAAATAAGACTACTAATTTGTTACATATACTTAGCGATAATAAAGCCCATGCTACTTTTTTTGTAGTAGGTAATAAAATCAATAGTAACAAAGATATTTTACTTAGTATAAAAAGCTTTGGTAATGAAATAGGCAGTCATACATATTCACATAAGAGTATGAAAAAGATGACTGATGAAGAAATAGTTAATGATTTTAATACAATGAATGATTTATATTATAATTTATTTCAAGAAGATCTTAAATTAATAAGACCACCTTATGGTTCTTACAAAAATAGTTCTTTAAATTTGATTCCCGCATCATTTATTTTATGGAGTTTAGATACTAATGATTGGCGACATCATAATAGTGATTATTTAGTAAATTATGTTTTAGATAATATTAAAGATGGTGATATTATTTTGTTTCATGATTCTTATAATTCTACTATTAATGCTGTCGATAAACTTTTACCACTACTTTATAGTAAAGGTTATCAAGTAATGAGTGTATCTGAATTATTTCAAATTAAGAATAAAGAATTAGAATTAAATGAAGATTATCGTAAAGTAAGTTAGAAAATGGCTAAATCAACATCACCAGCATTATCATCTAGTTCAGTATAAATAGATAATGCTCCACCTACTAAAAATACAAGAGTTGTAATTAATCTTTCCATAGATACTCTTTGTCTTTTTAAATCTCTAGTTTTATTAATATTAACATCTTCTATAGCAATCATGACATAATACAAATAAATAATAAACGCAATTACTAAAAGCGTAATGTTAATTTTCCTGCCAGCTTGTTGATATTGTTTATTATTTGTTTTTATAAATTTTTCTTCAAAACTATTAGCAATGAGAGCAAATGTTACTATAAAAAAATAGATATACCATATAATATCTTCTTCTTTAAGTAATCGCCAATTTCTAAGTTTATCTTCCATATTAAATTTTATTCAAAAAAACAACTATTTTTCCTTTTTAGTTGTTTTTTCTTTCTTTACTAAAAAATCATTTAATTTACTAACTTTAATCATTCTTGGTGATATGATAAATACAAGGGAAGCAATTAAAAGTGATGATATAGTAATTAAGTCCCATATGGTTTCATATGTATAAAGTAAATATATTGCTAATAATAATCCAATAATACCTATAATAAATATTCTTATTAAACGTTTATTTAATGTATGTCCATAATCTGTTTCACTAAAATCGCTTCTTAATTTTTTCTTTGCCTCTTTATTTAAAGTATAATATTTTAATTTATACATATTTACCACCAAAATAATATTAGCATTTATTTACATTTCTTGCAATAATTTAGATATCTGTAGTATAATATTTAAAGAAAATTATATCTTAAGAAAGGACATTTGAAATGATAATTAATTTAGATGAATTAAATTATAAAGAACAAATTACTTTGGATTATAAAGTAGAGAAAGATGAAAATTTAGATAAAAGAATATTAGATTTAAAAAATGCTCAAGTATCTGGCAAAATATATGAAGATAGTAATAGTGATATTTGGTTAGATTGTGAATTTACTGGTGAAATGATAATAAATGATAGTATAACTTTAGATAGGGTTCCATATAAATTTGCTATTCAAATTAATGAAGATTTAGATGATTTAGAAGAAAATTATTTAAATTGTTATGAAAATTCACAAAATACACTTGATTTAAAGACAATTTTATGGCAAAATATTGTACTGGAAGTTCCCATTAGTTATTCTTTAAAGAAAGATGCTAATTTAAAAGGAAATGGTTGGGAATTATTAAATGAAGAAAGTAAGGAAAAAGAAATAGATCCGAGACTTAAAGAATTAGAAAATTTATTGAAAGGTGATGATTAGTAATGGCAGTTCCTTTTAGAAGAACAAGTAAAACAAAGAAAAACATGAGAAGAACCCATTTAAAGAAAGAAGTTGGAGCATTAACTACTTGCCCAAAATGTGGAGCTTCAATTAGACCACATAGAGCATGTACAAAATGTGGTAACTACAATGGTAAAAATGTTTTAAATATTTCAGAAGAGAATTAATTGGGAATGATAATAATCATTCTTTTTTTATCTACTAAATTTTAGTAGATTTTTATTTACATAAAAATTGTAAAGTGAAAGTTTTTGCTTCAAATATTAATTAAATCTCTTTACTTTATGGCATTAAAATAGTAAAATGGTGGTAGACAGTGGATAACTGTGGCAGAAAGTGGGTGATGGAAATGTTTATGGGTGAGTTTCATCATAATATTGATGATAAAGGAAGAATTGTAATACCAGGTAAATTTAGAGGCAATGAAATGACTAAAATTATTGTTACTAGAGGTATTGAAAAATGCTTAAGTTTGTATACAACTGATGATTGGAATCGCGTTGTTTCTAAATTAAATACCTTACCATTCACTAAAAAAGATGCCCGAACATTTTCAAGATCTATTTTTGCTAGTGCCTCTGTATGTGAATTCGACAAAATGGGTCGAATCAATATTACCTCCCCATTGGTTAGCTACGCCGGTTTAACAAAAGAATGTGTTGTAATCGGCGTAAATGACCATATTGAAATCTGGGATAAAGATGCTTATGAACAATTTATGAATGAAAATAATGATAAGTTAGAAGAAATAGCTGAAAATTTATTTGAGGGTAATTATGAAGCATTATAGTGTAATGCTTAAGGAAATAATTGATTCTTTAAATATTAAAAGTGATGGTATTTATGTAGATGCCACTTTAGGATATGCTGGAATGAGTAGTGAAATACTAAAAAAAATAAAAACTGGCAAGCTAATATGTTTTGATCAAGATAAGGAAGCTATTAATTATTCTAAAGAAGTTTTAAAAGAAATTGGCGGTAACTTTCAAATCATAAATACAAATTTTGTTTATTTAAAAGAAGAATTAAATAAGTTAGGTATTACTAAAGTAGATGGCATTATATTTGATTTAGGGTTTTCATCTCCCCAAATTGATGAAGATAAAAGAGGATTTTCTTTTATGAAAGATGCTCCATTAGACATGCGCATGGATTTAGATAATAAAGTAACTGCCAAAGATATCATTAATGATTATAGTGAAGAAGAATTATGGAAAATATTCTTTAAATATGGTGAAGAAAAATTATCTAAAGTTATTAGTAAAAAAATCGTAAGTAGTAGAAAAGAAAAGAAAATAATGACAACACTAGAATTAGTAGAAATAATAAAACAAGCTGTCGGAGCAAATTATTTTTACAAAAATCATCCTGAAAGAAAAATATTCCAAGCATTAAGAATTGAAGTAAATAAAGAGTTAGAAGTGTTAGAACAAGTTTTACCAGAGGCAATTGATTTATTAAATAAGGGTGGTAGAATAGCAGTTATAACATTCCATTCCTTGGAAGATAAAATAGTTAAGAAAATATTTAAAGAAAATAGTGAAATAGATGAAATGGTTAAGGGATTACCAGAAATTCCTGAAAATTATTTACCAAAAATAAAATTAGTAAATAAAAAACCAATAACACCAAGTGAAGAAGAATTACAAGAAAATAGTCGTAGTCATAGTGCTAAATTACGAATAATAGAAAGGGTATAACATGAAAAAAAGTGGAAAAGCAATATTTTTAAAAGGTGAAAAATTTATGTATGTATTAATAGTTTGCTTAATGATATCAATACCAACGATTAAAGTTTTTTCTAAATCATTATTAAGTGAAACGAATATAAAAAATGAAAAATTAAAAAGTAAAATAGAAAAACAAGAAAGTAGTAATGAAAGCTTAGAAATGCAAATTAGTGAACTAGTTAGTATGGAAAATATTCAAAAAATTGCGGAACGTTATGGTCTTTCTTATAATAGTGATAATATAGTTAATGCAGCTAAATAGAAGGAGTTATGTATGAAAAAAGGAGTTACAGTAAAAATACCAAAAATATTTATTTTTATCGTGGGCTTCTTTTTTATTGCTATAATTTTAAAATTAAGTTTTATAGCTCTAAGTAATAATATTGATGGCATTAATTTAAAGACATTTGCAAATAATCGTAACACTAAAAAAGATACAATATATGCTAAAAGAGGAAATATATTAGATAAAGATGGTAATATTTTAGCTTCAACGGTAAATTCTTATACTATTATTGCTTATTTGGATGCAAGAAGAACAAAGGATGAAAGTAATCCTCAACATGTTGTTGATAAAGAAAAGACAGCTAAAATGTTAAATGAAATGGTTGGCATAGATTATAATCATGCCATAGAACAATTAAATAAAAAGAATGTTTATCAAGTAGAATTTATCGGGGGAAAAGATATATCAGAAAATTTAAAAAACAAAATTGAAAGTTTAGAGATGCCTGGTATTGATTTTATTAAAGGTCAAAAAAGAACTTATAGTATGGGTTCATTTGCTTCATATATTGTTGGTTATGCTAAGAAAAATGAAGATGGCGATATTATGGGAGAACTTGGGATAGAATCATATTATGATAAAGAGTTATCAGGTGTTAATGGTTCAAAAACTTATCAAACAGATGCTTATGGTTATACGCTTCCTGGTGCGGAAGTAGTAGAGACAAAAGCTACAGATGGTGATGATATTTATTTAACAATTGATGATGATATTCAACTTTTTGCTGAAACTTTAACTCATAATTTATCTAAAAATTATAAAATGGATTGGATGATATTTACGGTTATGGATGCTAAAACTGGTGCAATTGTTGCCTCTTCTACATATCCTAATTTTGATCCGAATAACTTAAGTAGTTTATCGAATTTTATGAATCCTCTTGTAAGTTATGAATATGAACCAGGTAGTGTTATGAAAACATTTTCTTTTGCCGCAAGTATTGAAGAAGGATTATATGATGGTAGTAAAACTTATATGTCTGGTAGTATTCCGGTAGCAGATGCAATTATTAGAGATTTTAATCGTAAAGGTTGGGGTGAAATAAGCTTTGATACTGGTTTTGCTTATTCTTCCAATGTTGCAGCTAGTATCTTAGGTCTCGAATTAAAAGCCGAACGTTTAACTAACTATTATAAAAAATTGGGCTTTAGTCAAAAGACAGGTATTGAACTTGCTAAAGAAGTTTCAGGTAAAGTCCAAATGCAATATTTAACAGAGATAGCTAATGCTTCCTTTGGCCAAGGTATAACTGTTACACCAATTCAAATGATGCAAGCATTGTCAGCATTAACTAATGATGGAACAATTATTAAACCATATATTGTATCAAAAATAGTTAATGATAATGATGAAGTAATATATGAAGGAGGAAGAACGGAAGTAGCTAAAGTTTATTCTAAAGAAACAATGGACTATATGCGAAAATTGATGCATAACGTTGTTTATGAGGGCTTAACTAGTTCTCATATTTGGCAACCTTCAAAAGTTAATATGATAGGTAAAACTGGTACAGCTCAAATAGCAAGTCCCAATGGTGGTTATCTTCATGGTGATTATGATTATATAAGAAGTTTTGCTGGAATATTTCCTGAAGAAGATCCAAAATATATTATTTATGTTGCTGTAAAACAACTTAATGCCTCATCAGCATCCCCAATAGCTAAAGAAGTAACGAAAGCTGTTGATGATATTGTTTCCTATTTAGGTATCGAAAATACTTCAAATACTTTAGAAAGCAAAATTATAAATTTAAATAATTATATTAGTGAAGAAGTTATTAAAACAAAAGAAGAATTAGAAAAACATAATTTAAAAGTTATTACCATGGGAAGTGGTAAATATATTATTAATCAATATCCCCTTAAAAATACGCAAGTATTTGCTGGTGATAAAGTATTTTTAGTAAGTAACAATAATGATTATATTTTAGAGGATATGCTTGGTTGGAGTTTAAATGATGTAAAAACTTATGCTAGTTTGTTAAATATAAATATCAATGTTACTGGCTATGGTTATGTTACAAAGCAAGACATACCTAGTGGTACTAGTATTAATAGTGATTCAATAATTAATGTTGTTTTAAGTAAATAAATTCATTAAAAATAATTATTAGTGTTAAAAATAAATATAGATAAATTGTAAATAAAAAACATATTATTTGATGAGGGATAATATGTTTTTTAATGATATACATACAAGAATTAGATTTCTTTTATTAGTAGTTATTATTGTTTTATTATTAATTATAGGTAAAGTTTTTTATATTCAAGTGTTTTCTTATAATAAACTTTCGAAAATTACGGAAGATTTATGGAGTAGAAAAATGACAATCAATGCTCCAAGGGGAGATATTGTCGATCGTAATGGTAATATTTTAGCTACTAGCATAATTACAACAACAATTTATGTAGTACCTGGTCAAATAAAAGCAGAATATAAAGAAAAAGTATCAAAAGATATTGCTGAGATTCTCAATTGTGATTTTGATGATGTTTATAAATATGTTTCAAAAAATAGTAGTATGGAGATTATTAGAAAAGGCATGGATTTAGATAGTGAAACAGCTGAAAAAATTGAAAAACTGGGCTATGATGGTGTTTATTTAGTTTTGGATTCTAAAAGATATTATCCATATGGCGAAATGCTTGCTCATATTATTGGTTTTGTCGGGAGTGATAATCAAGGTTTATCCGGGCTAGAACTTACTTATGATAAATATTTAACAGGTATTAATGGGTCTTTAAAATATTATAGTGATGGTAAAGGTAATAAATTAGAAGTACCAGATAGTTACACAGCTCCAACTAAAGGAATGACTTTAAAGTTAACACTAGATTTAGAGTTAATGCAAGCTGTTTATAATGAACTTAAAAATGCTACTGATAAATATAATGCTGATAATGCTTTAAGTATTGTTATGAACCCTAAAACAGGGGAAATACTAGCAATGGATAGCTTGCCTTCTTTTGAACCTGCTAAATATCAAAATTATAGTGAAGAAGTAATTAATCGAAATTTACCTATTTGGAAAACTTATGAACCGGGATCAACTTTTAAAATAATTACTTTAGCATCAAGTATTGAAGAAGGAGTAGTTGATTTATTTAAAGATACTTATTTTGATTCTGGTGCAATAACTGTCGAGGGTTCAACTCTTCATTGTTGGAAGCATGGTGGTCATGGTGCTCAGACTTATTTAGAGGTAGTTGAAAACTCTTGTAACCTTTATGCCTAGCAAGAGATACTTATTTATTAAAGGTTGAAATTTAAGACAAAGTATAATAATATGAAAATATAATATATGTGTTTGTCAAGTTTATTCAAAAAAGAGGTTTTATAGATGACTAAAAAGAAGAAAAGAAATATTTTAATTATCCTAACTTTAATTTATACTATAGCAATATTGTTTTTAGCAATACACTCTATAAATGAGGATAAAGAAATAAATAATAATATTAATAATATTTATGTAAAATGTATGAATGGTGATTATCCATTATCTTCAGGTAAAACTTGTAAAGATATATTAGAAAATGTTCATGAAATTAATTTTTATGAAATATTTGAAAAAATGTTTTATCATCCAGTTGCTGTAATATTTATTTATAATTTTATATTTGTTAATTTATTTTCTTTAATATGGATATGTAAAATTTTGAAAAATAAAATGGTTAGTCATTATTATTTAAGAACGAATAAAAAAGAATTGATTAAAAAAATATTTAAAGAATCATATTGTTACATTCTCCCAATTTTAATATCTTTTATATTTTTAATTATCTTTTTATTGTTAAATACAAAAGTAGTAGTAAGTAATAGAATTGATTGGATGACAACTACAATGAAATATCCTAGCTTATTTATATTATTTATTTTTGTGAATTTAATATTATTTACAGCATCTTTTATCAATATAGGATTAATTATAGCAAGAAAAGTTCAAAATTATATTTTAACAATTATGATAGCTATTTTATTTCTTTTTGCTTATGAAGTTATTTTGACTAGACTTATAGGTGAAATTTTTAATATATATGCTTATCCTTATAGTTTAATTAATTATTTAGTAATTCATGATGAACGAGGTTTATTTATATCATTATTATTTCCTTTGTTATTATTTATAATATCTTTTATAATAGTAATAATAGTATTTGGTAATAAAGAAAAATTATATCTAAGTTGTGAAAGGAAGAATTAGAGAGTATGAAAATAAGTATAAAAAATGTGCAAAAAGATTTTAAAAAAGTCACTGTCTTAAGGGATGTTAATTTAGAATTAGAAAGTGGTAAAGCATATGGCTTATGTGGACGAAATGGCTCTGGTAAAACAATACTTTTAAAATTATTGTGTGGTTTAATTACTCCTTCTAAGGGTGAAATATATTATGATAATGAACTATTAACAGTTAATAATGCTTACAAATTTAATATTGGTGCCTTGATTGAAAATCCTAAATTTATTCCAGAACTTACGGGATATAAAAATTTAGAATTATTAAGCGAGATAAAAAAGAAAATAAATAAAGAAGAAATAGAGAAGTATTTAAAAATAGTTAATTTATATGAAGAAAAAGATAAAAAGTTTTGTGATTATTCTCTAGGAATGAAACAAAAATTAGGAATAGCGCAAGCAATAATGGAAGATCAAGAAATTATTATTTTAGATGAACCTTTTAGTGGTATAGATGATGCCTCTGTAAATAAAATAAAAGAATATTTAAAAGAAGAAAAAAATAAGAATAAACTAATTCTAATTAGCAGTCATGTTAAAGAAGATTTGAATGAACTTGTTGATGAGGTATTTTACTTTGATGCTGGAGTTATAAAACAAAAAGATAAAGGAATATAAAAATGAAATATCATAGAAATGTGTTTATTGAAAATTTTTTTAAAAGTTTATTATTATGGTATATAGTACTATTTATTCTTTGCTTTATAATTTATATAAATTTCAGAATGAAAATAAATTTATTACTTAGTTATGAACCAATTTTTAAAGAATCAATTGGAGTATTTTATAATTATAATGAGTTTAAAGAAATATCTTATTTAAAATTTTATCAATATTTTATAACTTTATATACATTTATTAGTTTTATGCAATATGATTATAAAAATTCTCCCGATTTTGTATATACTCGTATATCTAAAAATAAATGCTTAATAGAAAGATTGTTTGTTGTTTTAATTTTTATCTTTATTATAAGAACTATTTATTTTATAACAAATTACTTTTTATTTAATGAATTTGTTAAAATTACATTGAAAAGTTATATTATTCAATTATTAATTAATTTTGCAATTATTTTTATATATTTCTTCTATAAATTAATAGTAACAAATTTAAATAATAGAAAAGTAAGATAGAATTATTGAATGAAGGACTCAAATGTTTGAGTTCTTTTTTTTAACTAATTTTAATAAATCTTAATGAGGGGAGATGTGTATTTGGAAATTAATACTAAAGAATTACCAAAGGATTATCTTATCTTAAAATTAAGATTATTTTTTAATAATGAATTATATGAAAAGAAAATAATATCTTATGATATTTATAATAAAATGCAAAAATTATTAATGAAAAAAATGGATAATATATTATTAAATTAGAAAGGAAATTGTTTTGGATATAATAAAAGCAAGAAAAGAACTACTAATGGGAAAAACAATTTATGATATGAATTTAAAAGTTGCAGATTATGGAAGAGTATCAACTGATAAAGTTGATCAATTAAATTCCTTGGAAAACCAAACTAATTATTTTAATGATATGATAAAAAGTGTTAAAACATGGAAACATGTTGCTAGTTATAGTGATGAGGGTATAAGTGGTACGCAAGTTTATAAAAGAGAACACTTTTTAAAAATGATTGAAGATGCCAGATTAGGAAAAATTGATTTAATATTAACTAAAGAAGTATCGAGGTTTGCAAGAAATACCATTGATAGCATTAAATATACAGAGTTATTGCTTAGTTATGGTGTCATCGTATTTTTTATTTCTGATAATATCAATACCATTTATCCCGATAGTGAATTTAGACTCACACTTATGGCTAGTATGGCTCAAGATGAAGTAAGAAAATTATCGGAAAGAGTTAAATTTGGCATCAAAAGAAGTATTAAAGATAGGAAAGTTGGAGGTGGAGGCCTTTATGGTTATGACAAAAAAGATTGTAAATTAGTGATAAATAAAAAAGAAGCAAAAGCAGTAGAAATGTTGTTTACACTTTATGCATCAGAACAATATGGATTTAAAAAAATTGGGGAAATATTAAAAGAAAATGGATATTATACTAGAAAAGGTAAAATATTTAGTGATAGTACTTTAAAGAAAATGATTAAAAATTATCGGTATAAGGGTTGGTATACTGCAAATATGAGTGAAGTAGAAGATTATAAAACGCATAAAAAGAAATTAAAACCAAAAGAAGAATGGATTTTAGAAAAAGATAGGGAAGGAAGAGTACCAGCAATTGTTTCAGAAAACTTGTGGAATAAAGCTAATAGAGTATTAAATGCAAGAAATGAAATATGGAATAAAAATGTTTTAAATAAAGAAGAAGTTTTAGAAAATAAAAAGTATACCTCTAAAATATTTTGCGAGGAACATAATAGAGCTTTTATAAGAACATCTAGTGGTAAAAGAAAAAATAAACCAATTTGGCAATGTAATGAATATTTAAGACATGGACTAAAGGGGTGTGTTACCCCAAGATTATATGAATATAAATTAGATGAATTATTTTCAAAAGTATTAGAAAAATTTATAAATGATAAAGAAGAATTATTAAATGGTATAATAAAAGATTATAGTAATTTAATTAAAGAAAGCAATAATAATTTAGATATGAATAATTTAAAAGAAAAATTAATTGAACAAGAGAATTATAAAGAAAGATTATTAGATATGTCTTTAAGAAAATTAATAAGTGAAGATGAATTTATCAAAAAAAGAGAAAAAATAGTTGAAGAAATAATTAAAATAAAAAAAGAATTATTAAATATAGAAACAAATAATGAATTAGAAATTATTACAAATAATATAAAAAAAGAAATATTACCTAAGTTATCTATTAAAAACAATATTAGTAAATATTTTAATTTATTTATAGATAAAGTATTAGTTAGCAAAATAGATAATGATCGAAACCATTTAAAAATTCATATTATTTTTAATTTTAATAATAAAGATGAAGTATTAGAATTAAATATGAATGATTAATTTTGAATTAAAGTATCTCTTGCTTTTAAACGATGAACCCAGGGTTTGTTACTTTAGGGGAAAAACTAGGTAAAGATACTTTAATGCAGTATATTAAAAATTTTGGGTTTGGTTCTAAAACAGGAATTGATTTAAATGGTGAAGGAAATGGTATTTTGTTTTCCTTAGATAAAATGGGACCAGTTGAACTTGCTACAACGGCCTTTGGTCAAGGTATAAGTGTAACCCCAATTCAACAAGTAACCGCGGTATCAGCAGCGATTAATGGAGGGCTTTTGAATACTCCTTACGTTGTAAGTGGAATTATTGATGATGCTAGTAAATCTATAATTTATGAAAATAAACCAGTTGTTAAAAGAGAAGTAATAAGTAGAGAAACATCAGCAACAGTACGCTTTGCTTTAGAAAGTGTAGTGGCTAATGGAACAGGAAGAAATGCTTACATTGAAAATTACCGAGTTGGTGGGAAAACTGGTACAGCACAAAAAGTAAGTAATGGTAAATATATGGTTGGCAATTATATTTTGTCATTTATTGGTTTTTTACCTGCAAATGATCCCGAAGTGGTTGTTTATGTAGCAATCGATAATCCTAAAGGGGTAACCCAATATGGTGGTACAGTTTCGGCTCCTATTGCTAGAAGTATTATGTTATCCTCTATTGAATCTTTAGGTATTAAAGAACAAAGTGGTGGTATGTTAAAAGAATATCAATATTTAGATGTTCGATATTTAGTATTACCTGATGTTGTTGGTATGAGTAAAGAAGAAGCAACTAAAACATTAAAAGATTTTAAAATAAAATATACAGGTAATGGTGATAATGTAGTATATATGTCTCCTAACCCTAATACATTTCAAAGTGTGGATACAACTATAACCCTGTTATTAAACTAATGTCAATTTGTGTCAAAATATATAGGAGTATCTAAAAAAGTCATCTTTTAATGTTGTATAATTAAAACAAAAGGAGGAATTTATGTTAATTCTTGCAAAAGCGGCAATGGCCATGATGTTGGGGTTTATTCTAGCCATAGCTAGTGGACTTATTTTTATACCAATATTAAAAAAATATAATATTGGCCAAAAAGTTAGCCGAACTATAAATGAAAGACATTTAGAAAAAGAAGGAACACCAACAATGGGAGGAATAATTTTTATTTTTCCTGTTCTTCTTTCTTTATTACTACTTTATATAAATGATAGTATAACTTGGAGTTACAACTTATTTATTTTAGTTTTTGTTTTTATTGCTTATGCTCTTTTAGGTGGCATAGATGATTTTATAAAAGTTAAATTTAAAGATAATAAGGGCTTAAGTATTGTTACAAAATTTCTCGTTCAAATGATTATTGCTTTAATATTCTTTTATTTCTTTATGAAAAGTGGTGGTAAATCAACATTAGTATTTACGGCACTTAATTTAGTTATACCACTTGGTTGGATGTATGGAATATTTATTTTATTCTTATTAGTAGGTACAAGTAATGCGGTTAATATTACTGATGGCCTAGATGGTTTATGTGGGGGATTATCCGCAATTGCTTTCCTCGCTTATGGTATTATTTCGTGGAATTGTGGTTGGTTAGTTGGATATCAAGAGATAGCAATATTTTGTTTCTTAATAGTGGGAGCTTTACTAGGATTTTTAGTATATAATTCTCATCCTGCTAAAGTATTTATGGGTGATTTGGGTTCTCTTGCCTTAGGGGGAGCACTTGCTACTATTGCTATTCTTACAAGACATGAATTATCTCTTGCAATTATCGGTGGCGTCTTTGTTATAGAAACATTAAGTAGTTTAATTCAAATATTTACTATTCGTAAATTTAATAAAAGAATATTCTTAAAAGCACCACTTCATCATCATTTTGAAGAATTAAATTGGTGTGAAAATGATATAGTTAAATTATTTTATGTAGTAGGACTTTTACTAGCCATGGTTGCTATTACTTATGGTGTTTGGATTTAATTAAATTATAAAAGGGGGTTATAATTTGAAAAAGGGGATAGATAAACCATTACTTATTATGGTTATCATTTTAAGTATTTTTGGTTTAATAATGATATATTCTGCTAGTTTTGTCTGGGCTGAATATAAATTTAATGATGCTTTGCATTTTGTGAAAATGCAAGCTATTTTCTTCTTAATAGGATTAGTTATAATTTATATAACTTCTAAAATAGATTATCATTTATATTATAAGAATTCTAATATTATTTTACTTATATGTGCTATTTTATTAATATTAGTTTTAATACCAGGTATTGGTAGTGTTAGAAATGGTAGTCGTAGTTGGTTTGGTATTGGCCCTTTAGGAATTCAACCTAGTGAACTAGCTAAAATTGGTTTAATTATATTTGTAGCAAAGTATTTAACTAATAATGAAAGAATTATGAAAAGCATTATTCATGGTGTATTACCAATTCTTTTTGTTATTGGTTTTTTCTTTTTTATCATCATGTTAGAACCAGATTTTGGTACCTCTATGGTAATTGTTTGTACACTTATTGCCATGATTTTTATAAGTGGCGTTAAAGTATCATTCTTTTTAAAAATGGGTTTATTGGGTTTAGTTGGCATAGTAGGCATTATAATCGCGGCACCATATAGAATGATGCGAATAGTTAGTTTTTTAAATCCATGGAATGATCCCTTAGGAAGTGGGTATCAAATATTACAAAGTTTATATGCGATTGGACCGGGTGGTATACTTGGGCAAGGATTCTTTAAATCAAGGCAAAAATATTTTTATTTACCAGAACCCCAAACGGATTTTATTTTTTCCATCATTAGTGAAGAACTTGGCTTTTTAGGAGTACTGATTGTAACAAGTGCATTCTTTTTTATTTTTTATCGTGGTATTAAAACTGCTTTAGAAACTCATGATTTGTTTGGCAAATATCTATGTTTTGGTCTTTCCTTTGGCATTGTTATTCAAGCTATATTAAATCTAGCTGTAGTTGTAGGACTTGTTCCAGTTACAGGGTATGCCCTTTTGTTGTACTCATAACTACAATCAAATTTTTCCCTTATTATAAGGGCATTCGTGAGATT
>CANROK010000018.1 GCA_947632205.1 uncultured Bacilli bacterium | reverse complement strand
AAGAAAGTAATCAAAGAAGCCGGGAAGGTTATAAATATTCCTCCGGAGGCACTTTCTTAAAAAGAAAGTGGAAAGAACTTTTCAACGACTTATTTCCCATCATTATATGCATCGGGAATTTCTAACAATAATCAATACAAGTAAAAAATAATTTGCAATCAGTAATTAAAAGTGTTAAAATTAATTTGTAAATCGATTATGAGAAACACGATTACTAAATAATATTTTTAAAGAGAGTTAATGGTTGGTGGAAATTAACAAAAAGTTTAGTAATTACTATTCTCTAGAGAGTCCAATAAACTCCGGGTAAAACCGTTATCTAAATTAAGCAATTAAAGGATGGTACCGTGCTTTATGCACTCCTTAGGTATCATCTTTTTTATTTTAGAAAGAAGGAATACTATGCAAATTGAAGTATTTAGGCAATCAGCTATTAAATTAAGTGGTAAAAAAATAATTTATTTTGATCCTTTTCAAATAGATACTAATTATCATGATGCCGATTATATTTTTATTACTCATAACCACTATGACCATTATGATGAAAAATCTATTCAAAAAGTAATTAAAGATGACACAATGCTTATTGCTCCTTTAATTTTAAAAGATTCCCTTCAAAAAATAACTTCTAATGTTTTATTAGTAGAACCAAGTCAAAATTATTCTTTAGAAGAGTTGTATTTTCGAACCATTCCTGCTTATAATGTTAGCAAAGATTTTCATCCTAAAAGCGCTAAATATGTTGGTTACCTTTTAACCATTGATAACACTACATATTACATAATGGGTGACACTGATGCTTTAGAAGAAAATAAAAATATTAAAACCGATATTTGCTTTATTCCCATTGGTGGCACTTATACAATGGATGTTAAAGAAGCAAGTGAATATATAAACTATATAAAACCGAAAATAGCTATTCCCATTCATTATGGTAGTATTGTCGGTAGTATTAATTTAAAAGATGAATTTAAATCATTAGTAAATAAAGATATAAAAGTAGAGATTTATATTAAGGAGGAAGAAAAATGATAAATATAAAAGAAGATGAAAAATTAAATAAATTAAATCATAGTTGTGCTCATTTAATGGCGCAAGCTATTAAACATTTATATCCTGAGGCCAAATTTTGGGTAGGACCAGTTATTGAAGATGGATTCTATTATGATATCGATTTAGGGGATAAAGTAATTAGCGAAGAAGATATACCATTAATTGAAAAGGAAATGAAGAAAATTGCTAAGGACGGTAAAAGAATTGTAAGACATGAAATAAGTAAAAAAGAAGCTTTAGAAATGTTTAAAGATGATCCATATAAGATTGATTTAATCGAAAGGATGGATGAATCAGACACAGTTATTTCTTGTTATACACAAGGTGATTTTACTGACCTTTGTCGTGGACCTCATGTTGAATCAGTTAAGGAACTTAAAAATTTTAAATTACTTAAGTTTAGCGGAGCTTATTGGAAGGGGGATGCCAGTAACAAGATGTTACAAAGAATCTATGGTATTTGCTTTCCAACTGAAGAAGAGTTAAATAATTATTTACAAGAATTAGAAGAAGCAAAAATGCGTGATCATCGAAAACTTGGTAAAGATTTAGGTATCTTTATGACTAACGATTTAGTAGGTAAAGGACTTCCTATGTATTTACCAAATGGTTATATTGTTTGGGAAACTTTAGAAAATTATATTAAAGGTAAAGAAAGAAAATTAGGTTACTTACATGTTTTAACACCACCTTTAGGAAATGTTGAATTATATAAAACAAGTGGTCACTGGGATCATTATAAAGATAATATGTTTCCAAAAATGGAAGTTGAAGGTGAAGAATTTGTTTTAAGACCAATGAATTGTCCACATCATATGATGATTTATGCTAATAGTATTCATTCATATAAAGACTTACCAATTAGAATAGGTGAAATAGCAAGAGATTGTCGTTTTGAAGCAAGTGGAGCCCTAAAAGGTATTGAAAGAGTTAGAACATTCTGTCAAAATGATGCTCATATTTTTGTAACACCTGAACAAATCGAGAGTGAATTTTCTCTAGTTGTAAATTTAATCTTAGAAGTTTATAAAGAATTACATATTACTAATTATCATTTTGAATTATCATTAAGAGATAAAGAAGATAAGGTTAAATATTATCCTGATGATGATATGTGGAATAAAGCTGAAAATACATTAAGAAAGGTATTAGATGATTTAAAAATTGATTATGTTGAAAAAATTGGGGAAGCAGCATTTTATGGACCTAAGCTTGATGTTCAAGTTAAACCAGCAGTAGGTAATGAATATACTTTATCTACTTGTCAATTAGATTTTTGTTTACCAATGAAATTTGATTTAACATATATTGATTCTGATGGTGAAAAGAAAACACCAGTTGTTCTTCATAGAGCAGTATTTGGTAGTTTAGACCGTTTTATTGCTTATTATCTTGAAGAAACAAAAGGAGCACTTCCACTTTGGCTTGCACCAGTTCAAATTAATATTATTCCTGTTAATAATGAGTATCATTTAGAGTATGCTAAGGAAATAAAAGCAAAATTAAGTGATTACAGAGTAAAGATAGATGATAGAGAAGAAAAACTTGGTTATAAGATGCGTGAATCAGTTGTAAATAAGATTCCTGTAACTTTAATCTTAGGTCAAAAAGAAGTTGATAATCAAACAATAAGTTATCGTTTATATGGTAGTGAAGAAACTGTAACTGTATCTTATGATGAATTTATTAAATTTATTGAAGATAAAATAGAAAATAAAGATTAGAACTATTTATTTAGTTCTTTTTCTTTTGTAAATAATTTGTCTATTTGACATTTTATAAATTAATGTTACTAATAAATAATGTATAATGTAATTAAAGGTTGAAAAAATTATACGGGGTGATTTACAATGATTTTTTCTACATTAATTAATATTAGTTTATTTTTTATATTTGTAATTACATTTGGATATAATTGCTTAAGAAATTTTGTAGTTAAAAAAAAGATAAATAACATTAATAAAAATGATAAAAATAAATATTTATATTATAGAGAATTGTTAAAAGAATTATCTATTGAAGAACTTGGTTATTTGTTTAATGGTAAGAAAGATGTCAATTTATATATTGCAGTATCTTTAATAAAACTCAAAAAAATAAATAATGTGCAATTATATAATGATGATAAAAATTTAAAAGTTCTAGTGGAAAATAATTTGTTTAAAAAGGGATATATTAAAGAATTGAATTATGATAAATATTTAAAAGAAATATTAAGTAAAAAAGATATTACTGCGAGCGAAAAATTTATATTATCAAATTTAAAAAATATTGATAAAGACTATTTCAAAAAAGAATATATAAGTATAATTGAAAAAAATTTAAATTTAAAGGGATATATAGAAAAATATGAATCCACTAAAATGGAATTGTTTTCTATATCTCTTGGTGTTATTAGTTTTATTATTTATTTTATTAGTGTGCTAATAAATAATGGCGATAATGATATTTTAAATCTTTTTATTACTATAATAATATCATGTTTATTTTTCATAATGTCAATTATTATTTCTTATATGAATAAATTTTATATTAAAACAAAAAAAGGTAAAGATGTATATTTAAAATTACTTGCCTTAAAAAGATATATCCATGATTTTGGTAAATTTGATGATAGAGAATTAGAAGAAATAAAACTATGGGATGAATGGATATTATATGCCATCATCTTAAATGAAAGTGATAATTTAACTAAAGATTTAAAAGAAGAGTATAAGAATATTATGGATGGTATAAATGATAATAGTTAATGGTCTAAGAGCAAATATAAAAGCTATAAAAGAAGGTTATAAGATAGCAATAATAAATTGATTGTTGAAAACTAATTAGGTTTAAATTATAATAGAACCAATTAACGAGGTGTTAAAATGATAGAGGAAAGATTAGATAGACTATGTGATAAATTTTTCCCACATAGTGGCGTATGGTATGATGTATGTTTTAAAAAACCAAATTCCTTAAGTGATAACTATTATAATGATGATTACTTTCCATGCCATACAAGAGATATTTATTGGTTGTCAGTAAAGTTTGAAAAAAAGTTTCATTTATTTTTTATATCTATTGATCGTATTAGAAAATATATGGAGACATCAGAAAAATTTAAGCAGCTAGACATGATTATGAACAAAAAATTGTTAAATGGCAAATTAATTTTATGAAAAATAGTGAAGAACGCTGGTGCACTTCTGAAAAATATGGCGATTCAAGTCAACTAAGTCCTGATTGGGACAAAGTTTTTAGACAAGGAATTGTTGATACTTTACTAGCGATAGGCATGCCAATAGATGCCATAGAAGAAGGCATAGAAAAAAATGCAGATAAATGGCGCTCAATTAAAATGGAAAGCTCTTTTAGAAATGCATATAATCCTATATTTAATTATTTAGAGCCGATTGAAGCAAGATTAAAAGCACCAGAACCTGAATTTCATGATGCTTGGATGAAAATGCGCTTATATGAATATTATCAAGAGCATAAAGAATCTGTAGATAAATATGGTGAAGTATTAGATGAAATGAAAATGACAGATGAAGAGGTACAAAAGTTAAAACAATATTTAGAAATTAAAATTCAAGAAAGATTAGATGAAATAAAAATAGCTGATGAGAAAAAATTAACTAGAAAGAAATAAAATGTTTGACAAAACATATACTATAGTGTTAAAATATCATTGTTATTAAAAAGGAAAGCGATTTATATCCACCTGATTACGCATTAGTAATAGGTAAAAAGCCGAAGATAAAGAGTAGATTAAATAGGTTTTTTAAGTGGGTATAAATATACTCACTTTTTAATTTATATGGAGGTGCTAATTATAGCAAAAACAGATGAGCTACTAATAAATGAGCAAATTAAAGTAGCAGAGGTAATGGTTATTGGTCCAAATGGTGAAAAAATGGGTGTCAAGAAAATTGAAGATGCTCTAACACTAGCAAATTATGCTGGATTAGATTTAGTTTTGATGAGTGAAAATAGTACACCAGCTGTAACGAAAATTATGGATTATAATAAGTATCGTTATGAAAAACAAAAGAAACTAAAAGAAACTCAAAAGAAACAAAGAGAAAGCAATAAAGATGTTAAAGAGTATCGTCTTTCAGTTAAAATTGATGTTCATGATTTAGAAACTAGAAGAAAGAATGCTTATGACTATTTAGTAAAGGGACATAAAATTAAGGCATTTATTAAATTTAAAGGTCGTGAAATGGCCCATACTGAACTTGGCAAAGATGTTCTTTTAGGATTTGCCGAAAAGTTAAGTGATGTAAGTCAAATAGAGAGTGAACCAAAATTAGAAGGACGTCAAATGTCTATGTTATTAGCGCCTAAAAAATAAGAAGTAGAAGGAGAAATGTAATTATGGGAAAACAAAAAACACATAAAGCTAGTAGTAAAGTTTTAAAAGTTAAGAAAAATGGTACATTAACTTATAAAAAAGGTAATGGAAATCATAAAACAAGTAAAGATTCTTCTAAAGCAGTTAGACAAAGAAGAAACAAAGGAGTTTTAGCGAAAGGAGAAGCTAACAGATTAAAATCTGTTATCAGATAGGGGGGATAAATAATGGCAAGAGTTAAAGGCGGAAACGTATCAAAAAATAGAAGACGTAAAGTTTTAAAACAAGCAAAAGGTTATTTTGGAAGTAAACATAGATTATATAAGACAGCTCAAGAACAAGTATTCCATAGTGGAGCATATGCATTTAGAGATAGAAGACAAAATAAAAGAAACTTCCGTAAATTATGGATTACAAGAATTAATGCTGCATGTCGTTTAAATGATATCAGTTATTCTAAATTTATTGATGGTTTAAATAAAGCTGGTATTGAAATAAATCGTAAGATGTTATCTGAAATAGCTATCAATGATGCTGCTAGTTTTACTGAATTAGTAAAAGTTAGTAAAGATGCTTTAGCTGGTAAGAAAGTTAAAGTAGAAGTTAAAGAAACTAAAGCTGAAACAAAAGTAGTAAAAGAAGAAGTAAAAAAAGAAACTAAAAAAGAAGATTTAACTAATAAAACTTTAGCAGAACTTAAAGCGATGGCTAAAGAAGCTGGTGTTAAAGGTTATAGCACAATGAAGAAAGAAGAATTACTAGAGAATTTAAAATAGTAATTCTTTTTTTTATCAATAAAGTAATTGAAAAAGAGATAGTAATTTGATAGAATTAATTTAAATGGAAGGTATGAAATTATGGATAAGACAAGTGTATTCAATGTTGCAGCTTTAAGACAAGAATTAATATTATTAACTTTAAATGAAGTAATAGTATCTTTAGAAAAGAAGGGCTATAATGCTGAAAATCAATTAGTTGGTTTTCTTTTAACGGGAGATGCTACATATATATCAAATTATGAAGGAGCAAGAGATAAAATAAAAACATTAAAAAGAGAGGAAATATTACTTGCTTTAATTAATTCTTACGAAGGTAAATAAAATGCGTTATCTAGGATTAGATTTAGGTACTAAAACTTTAGGAATAAGCATAACTGATAAAACTAATACTTTAGTAAGTCCCTATACTGTTTTAAGATTTAATAGTGAAGAATATGAAAGTATAATTCCTAAATTAAAAGAAATAATTCTTAATAATGATATAAAATTAGTTGTATTAGGGTTACCTAAAAATATGGATGGTAGTATTGGTTTTGCTGGTAATCGTAGCTTAAATTTTAAAGGTTTATTAGAAAAAGAGAATATAGAAGTTGCCTTAATGGATGAAAGGTTAACTACTAAAAGTGCAATTGATATTGTTCATGAAAATAATGATAATTATAAAAATACTAAAGAAAAGATTGATAGTATTGCCTCTTGTATAATATTAGAAAATTATTTAAGGAAGTGTAAAAATGAAGCTCAAGAATAGTCGTGATGTTGAAAGAGACTTTGAACTTATTTTAAAAATAGAAAAAGATAACGATACATACATAGTTTATCATGATCATATAACTGATAAACTTTATAGTGGTAAAGTTAAAAATAAAAAATTAAAAGCATTATCTGAAGATGAATTAGGGTATGTTAATAAAGTTTTAGAAAGAATTAGTGGTTAAAAATGAAGAAGAAAGTAATAATAGGGTTATTGATTAGTATATTAGTTGTAATATTGTTATTAATAGGATTATATACTTATAGTTTAAATGGTGTTTCTAAAAAAGATGAATATGTCACATTTACCATTAGTAGTGGTTCTTCTTTAAAAAGCGTAGTTAATGATTTAGCCAAAGAAAAAATTATAAGAAGTAAAATAGCTACTTTAATATATTTAAAATTACATAAAAATATCAGTGTTCAAGCTGGAACATATAATATAAATAAGAAGGATGGTGTAAAGGAAATTTTTACCATTTTAAATAAAGGAGATGCCATTATTGACAGTGTTTCTATAACATTTGTTGAAGGTAAAAGAATAACTGATTATATAAGTCAAATAGAAAAGACATTTGGTTATTCAAAAGATGAAATAACAGCCCTTTTAAAGGATAAAGAATATTTACAAGAACTAATTGATACATATGATTTTATTGATGAAAGTATATTGAAAGATGGCTTATATTATAACCTTGAAGGTTATTTATTCCCAAGTACATATGAGTACTATAAAGATGAATCTTTAAAGGGGATATTTAAAAAAATGCTTGATAAAATGCAAAATGTGTTAGATAATTATAATGCTTCTCAATTATTGAGTAAATACAGTTATCATGAAATTTTAACGATGGCTAGTATTGTTGAACTTGAAGGAGTTAATGCCAATGATCGAGAAGGTGTTGCCGGAGTATTTTATAATCGTTTAAATATTGGCGATTCCCTAGGTAGTGATGTAACAACTTATTATGCAGCTCAAAAAGATTTTAGCAAACCACTTTTAAATAGTGAGTTAAATAATTGTAATAACGGCTATAATACTAGAAATGGTTGTAATAGAGGAAAATTACCAATTGGACCAATTTGTAGTCCATCATCTTCTTCAATAGAAGCTGCTTTAAATCCAGAAGCTCATGATTATTATTACTTTGTAGCGGATAAAAATAAAAAAACATACTTTACTAAGACTTATAGTGAGCATCAAGCTAAAATAAATGAGCTTAAAAGTCAAGGTTTATGGTATGAATATTAGTAGGTGATTAGTAAATGAAAGAATTAATATTAGAAATGGAAGATTATGCTCAGGAGAAAAATGTTCCGATTATTGAGAAAAAATCCATTGCTTTTATAATGAAATATATTAAAGAAAATAATGTTAAAAATATTCTAGAAATAGGTAGTGCTATTGGTTATTCTGCTATTTTAATGGCTAGTGCTAACAAAGATGCATTTGTAACAACCATTGAAAGAGACGAAACTAGATATATGGAATGCTTGAAAAATGTCAAAAGATGTGGTCTTGATAAAAGAATAAATGTCGTATTTCAAGATGCTTTAGATGTTAATTTATCAGAAGAAGTAAAATATGATTTAATATTTATTGATGCAGCGAAAGGTCAATATACTAAATTTTTTGAAAAATATAAATATTTCTTAAAAGATACAGGAGCTATAATTACAGATAATTTAAAATTTCATGGTTATGTTGGTAAAAAAGATGAAATTGAAAGTAAAAATTTAAAGGGCTTAGTTACAAAAATTGAAAATTATATTGATTTTTTAAAAGAAAATGAAGAATTTAATACTAAATTTTATGATATTGGCGATGGATTATCTGTAAGTACTTGGAAACATGAATAAAGTTTTAATTACGATAAATAATCTTGATGATATAAAAAAATTAAAAGAATTAGGTATTAATTCATTTGTCTTTCCTTTGAAAGATTTTTGTGTAGGTATATCTAATACTTTTTCTATGTCTGAAATTAATAATGTAAATGAAAATAATTATTTATTAGTTAATAGAATTCTAGATAATGAAGGAATAGATAAATTAAAAGAAGAATTAAAAAAGATAAAGAATGTTAAAGGTATTATTTTTGATGATTTAGGAATAATACCTATTGTAAAAGATTTAGATATAGAAAAGATATTATATTTAAGTCATTTTAATAGTAATATTGAATCAATTTCTATCTATTTAAATTATGTTCAAAGTGTAGTTATTTCCACTGATATAAAAGAAAGTGAAATAGAATATATTGTTAAATCTATCCCTGATAAATTAACTTTATTTGTTTTAGGATATATTAAATCTATGTATTCAAGAAGATTACTTATTGATAATTATGTTAAATTTCATAATATGGAAAAAGATAATCCAATAGAAATAGAAAATACTAATCATAAATTTTTAGTATATGAAAATGATTATGGGACAATTCTTTATCATATGCCTTTATTTAATGGTCTATCTTTAATGAAATATCCATGTAAGTATTATTTTATTAATTCAGCATTTTTAAGTATTGAAGATTTAATATCTCTATTAAAAAATGAAAGTAAGATAGAAACTGATCGGGCCTTTTTAGATAAAGGGACTATATATAAATTAAAGGGGGATAACAATGGTTGAGTTACTAGCTCCAGCTGGAGATTTAGAAAGATTGGAAATCGCTCTTTTATATGGTGCCGATGCTGTTTATATTGGTGGTTATGACTATAGTTTAAGAGCAAATGCGAAGAATTTTAGTTTAGATGAAATAGAAAAAGGTATTAATCTAGCCCATAATATAAATAAAAAAGTTTATGTGACAGTTAATATTGTTTTTCATGATGAGAACTTAAAAGATGTTAAAACTTATTTACAAAAATTAAAAGATATGCATGTTGATGCCATAATTGCTAGTGATATTGTGATCGTAAATATGGCTAAAGAATTAGGAATAGATATTATTTTATCAACTCAAGCTAGTACTCTTAATTATGAAGCAATTAATTTTTGGAAAAGTTTAGGTGTAAAAAGATTTGTTTTAGGAAGAGAAGCTACGAGAGAAGATATAATTAGAATTAAAAAGGAATGTAATGTCGAATTAGAATGCTTTATCCATGGGGCAATGTGCACATCCATAAGTGGTAAATGTATTTTATCTAATTATATGACAGGTAGAGATTCTAATCGTGGTGGTTGTGCCCAAATATGTCGTTGGGTTTTTAATAGATGTGATAAAGAAAGTATTCCTTTTACTTTAATGAGTAAAGATTTAAATATGGTTGAATTTTTAGAAGATATGATTAATATTGGGGTAAATTCCTTTAAAGTTGAAGGGAGAATGCGTTCCATATATTATATTGCCACCGTTATTATGTGTTATCGTAAAATAATTGATGGTATTTTAAATAAAACGCTTACGGAAAAAGATTTGAAATATTATGAATTAATTTTAGATAGAGTAGCTAATCGTGATACAACACCTCAATTTTATCATAAGTTTCCAGGACCTAATGAAAGTTATTTTCAAGATAGAATGGAAGTAAGTAATCAAGATTTCTTAGGAATGGTCATAGATTATGATTTTAAGAATAAAATGCTTATAATAGAGCAAAGAAATTATTTTAAAATTGGTGATGTTGTTGAATTTATTGGTCCAAATATGGATGAAATAACATATACTATAAAAGAAATATTTGATGAAGATAATAATAATATTGAAGTAGCACGGCATCCAAAAATGATAATTAAGTTAAAATTTGATGAAGATTTACCAAAATTTGCGATGATGCGTTTAAAAGTATTTGACAAAAATAATGATTTATAGTATCATTTGGTAAGTCATATAAAAGGAGAGATTTAACATGAAAAAAGATGATGTTTTTGAATTGACTGCAGAGGGTTATTTGGAATTAGAAACCGAATTAGATGAACTTAAAAATGTTAAAAGAAAAGAAGTTATTGTCGCTTTAAAAGAAGCAAGAGCAATGGGTGATTTATCTGAAAATGCTGATTATGATGCTGCCCGTAATGATCAAGCTCAAATTGAAGCTAGAATAAAAGAATTAGAATATAAACTAGAACATAGTAAAATTGTTGATGCTAAGAAAAAAGGTAGTGGCGTTGGCATTGGTTCCGTAGTTACTATAAAAGATGAAGATGGTGAAGAAGAAGAATATAAAATAGTATCTTCTGTTGAAGCAGATCCATTTAATAATAAAATATCTGTTGAATCACCAATTGGTGTTGCTATTAAAGGACATAAAACTGGTGATACTGTTTTAGTTGAAAGTCCAAATGGTGGTTATAACATCACAATCTTAAATATTGCCTAAGTAATTGGGCTTTTTTAAATTAAATATATAGCTCTTTATCTTGTAAAGTTAAGAGAAATATATTATAATACATAACGAAGAAACGAGGAAATTTATGAAAAACGTACATGAAATTGAAGTAAAACTAGAAGGCGAAAAATGGGCAAATTGTCTTGATAAGGCCTTTAAAAAAGTAAATAAAAATACAAAAATTGATGGTTTTAGAAAAGGTACAGCTCCAAAAGAAGTATTTCTTAAAAAAATGGGATATGAACCATTATATGAAGATGCCATTAATGAAGCAATAACTATTGGTTATGAACAAGTAATGAAAGAAAATGATTTAGTACCAGTTACACAACCACTAATTGATATTACAGGTATATCTGATGGAAGTATTATTTTAAAATTTAAAATTATTACTAAACCAGAAGTTAAAGTAAGCAGTTATAAAGATTTAGGTGTTAAAAAAGATAAAGTTAAAGTAACTAAAGAAGAAATAGAAAACGAAATTGAAAATTTAAGAACCAATTTAGCTGAAGTAGTAGTTAAAGAAGATGGTAAAGTTGCAAATGGCGATACAGTAGTTATTGATTTTGATGGTGAAGTAGATGGTAAACCACTTGATGGTGGTAAAGGTGAAAATTATCCTTTAGAAATTGGTTCTCATACATTTATTCCTGGCTTTGAAGAAGGATTAATTGGTCATAAACAAGATGAAGAATTTACTTTAAATTTAACTTTCCCAAATGAATATGTCGAACATTTAAAAAATAAACCAGTTACATTTAAAGTAAAAATTCATGAAATTAAGGCAAAAGAATTACCAGAAATTAATGAAGAATTCTACAAAGATTTAGGTTTAGATAACGTAACTACTAAAGAAGAATTTGATAAAGAAGTAGAAAAGACAATTAAAGAAAGAAAAGAAGCTGAAAGCGAAGATAAATTTATTGATGAACTTTTAAATAAAGCCGTTGAAAATGTTGAAGTAGAATTAAATGATGAAATTGTTGATGATGAAGTACATCGTATGATTGAAGATTATGAAAGAAAGCTTGCATCACAAGGTTTAAAAATAGAAGATTATTATCGTATTACTGGTACAACTCATGAAGATCTACATAAACAAATAGAACCAGAAGCAATAAAGAGAATTAAAGAAAGATTCTTATTAGAATATATTGCTGATGCTGAAAAAATTGATTTTACTGAAAAAGAAGTAGATGCTAAAGCAGAAGAAATGGCTACTAACTATGGTATTAAAAAAGAAGAACTTATTAAGGCATATGGCTCTTTAGAAGTAGTAAAATACGATATGAAAATGCATAGAGCATTAGAAATATTAAAAGAAAATAACTAATTTCTTTAGCAGGGGATATAATGGACGATATTGAATATATAAGATATATAGTTGAGAATTTAATTTTAATATTAGAAGAAAATCTTAAAGAAATTAAAACTATAAATTATAAAGAAAAACAAGAAAATAATGATTTTAGTGTAGAAATATTAGTAAAATACCTTTTTGAATATGTAGAACTTTATGCAAATAAATTAGGTATTAAAGCTACAAAAGAGTTATTTAAAAACAATTATTTAATTAAATATAATGGTATTGGTTATGAAATAGGAGTTATAAATGATTTAAATAAAACTTATTATTATAAAATGATACCATTAGAAAATGATCAAAAATTTATTGATTTAGATAGTTTGGATTATGAAAATTTAAACAAAGAAAATAAGCGAACTTTAAATTTAAATTGAGATTTTTAGGCAACTTTTTAGTTGCTTTTTTTCTTTCAAAATTTTTCAAAAAAATCACTTAATTTTTATTTACAAATTATTTTTTTACCATTATAATAAGATTTATATTTTGGAGGTGTTACTATGGATAATTTAGTATTAGTAATGTTACTTAAGGACCTAGTAATCTTGCCTTTTCAAGAAATAAAAATTGAATTAAAAGATGAAATAAGTAAAAAAATAATTAAAGTTAGTAATAAAAAATATAATAATAGAGTTTTGATTGTTTCACCTAATTCTAATATTCTTACTCCATCAATAAATGATCTTCCTTTGGTTGGAGTAATAGCAGTAATTAAAAATAAATTAGAACTATCGAATGGTAATTTACGTTTAACTTTAAGGGGAGAAAAAAGAGTTAGAATATTAAGTTATAAACCATTTAGTGATGATATCATTAGTGCTTATTTTTGTGATATAGTTTTACCTAAATTTGAAGAAAATGGTGAAGAAGTAATTAAGAATAAATTAAGAGAAACTTTAAATAATTATATTGAATCATCACCAAATATTTCTAATAGTATATTAAAAGTAGTTAACGATAATGATGATTTAAGTTTCTTAAGTGATGCAATAACAACATTTTTACCACTTAAACCAAAGCAAAAATTGCAATATATGCAAGAAATAAATCCTGAAAAAAGAGCATTATCTTTAATTAAAGATATTAAAACGGAAATAAAACATATTGAACTAGAAGAAAAGATTGATAATAATATTGAAATAAGATTATCCAAAGAACAAGAAGAATATTATTTAAAAGAAAAATTAAAAGAAATTGAACTTGCTTTAGGAGATGCTAAAGATTATGATGATGAAATAAAAGAATATTATGAAAAATTAAATTCTTTAGAGTTAAATGCAAAAACATATAATAAACTAAATGAGAGTATAAATAGATTAAAAAATTTATCATCAAATTCACCAGAACATGGAGTTCTTAAAAATTATTTAGATTGGACTCTTAACTTACCTTGGAATACTTTAAGCAAAGAAAATCTTAATGTTAAATCTGTTATTAATAAACTTAATAAAAGTCATTATGGTTTAGAAGAAGTAAAGGTAAGAATAGAAGATTACATAAATATTAAAAATATTAATCCAGAGATTAGTAGTCCAATTATTTGTTTAGTAGGTCCTCCGGGAATTGGTAAAACTACTATTACGGAAAGTATAGCGCATGCTTTAAATCGAGAATATTACAAGATTAGTGTAGGGGGCTTAAATGATGCTACTGAACTTGTTGGTTCTCGTCGAACATATTTAGGTAGTTTACCAGGTAAAATTATTCAAGCAATAAAAAAATGTAATACGAAAAATCCGGTCATATTAATAGATGAAGTAGATAAAATGGTAAGAGATTATAAGGGAGATCCTGCTAGTACTCTTTTAGATATTTTAGATACTACTCAAAATGTGCATTTTATAGATAATTATATTGAAGAACCATTTGATTTAAGTCAAGTTATGTTTGTCCTTACTGCTAATGATGTTAAAGATATACCATATCCTTTATATGATCGTTTAGAAATAATTGAACTATCTAGTTACAATATTTTTGAAAAGGTTGATATAGCCAAAAAGTATATCTTACCTAAAATATATGATGAATTTAATATGAATCACAAACTAGTTATTAAAGATGAAACCATAATGTTTATAATTAATAACTATACTAAAGAAGCGGGTGTTCGTGATTTAGAAAGAATATTAAAAAAATTAGTGACTAAGTTAATTACATCAACTAAAACATTAACTGTTGGAGAATTAGATGTTATAAAATATTTAAAAGAAGGTAATACTTTAGAAAATAAAGAAATTAATACCTCTGGAGTTGTAAATATCTTAGCATATACAAATATTGGTGGTGATGTCACAAAATTGGAATGTTCAATCTTTAATGGTGATGAAAAAGTTATATTAACAGGTCAACTTGGAGATGTGTTAAAAGAGAGTGTCATGGTTGCTATGTCTTTTATTAGAGAAAAAAATTATGTTAGCAATACGATGTTTTATGATCATACTGTTCACATTCATTTCTTAGAATCTTCAATAAAAAAAGATGGCCCTTCTTGTGGGGTAGCCATTGCTACAGTTATTTTATCTAAATTACTTGATGTTGTTATTAGTAATGATATATCATTTACCGGGGAAATATCTTTAAAAGGTGATTTAATAAAAATTGGGGGCTTAAAAGAAAAATTAATTGCCGCATATAATTATGGTATTAAAAAAGTATATATACCATTTGATAATGAAAAAGATTTAAAAGAAGTTCCAAAAATAGTTTTAGATAGTATGGAAATAAAACCAGTTAAGAATTATGATACAATTTTTAATGATTTATTTAATAAAGCAAAAAAATAATATCTCAGTTATATTATTTTTTTTATGGCATATTATTTTTTAGGAGATGATAATATGTTTATAAAGATACCATTTGAAAGTGAAATTGATTTTAAAAGTAATATTCGAGAAATAACTAAAATGTCCTTAGAGCATGATTATAATGTTAATGATGGTGTAGTTTTAGGTAACTTTTATATAAGTGGTGAATATAAAAGTCATGAATTGAGTGTTAATACCGAAGAATTTAAATATACTTTACCATTTACAGTTGAACTTAGAAGTGATATCGATAGAGAATCAGTAGATTTTAATATTGAAGATTTTTCTTATGATATAGTAGATAATACAAAATTAAAAATTAATATTGAATATTCTTTAGCCGGGGATATTTTAGAAGAAAATAATCCTGATGATGAGTTATTTGAGAGAGTTTCTGATGAAGAAATGAATAGTGATTTAGAGTATATGGATGATGCCATTGCAATTGATTCAACTTTAGTCGAAAATGAAAGTGAGGATAAAAATGTTCAAGAAGATAAAGATACTATTAAAAAAGATGAAAGAGAGGAAGAAGAAATTATTAAAGAAGAGGAAGTAAAAGAAGAAGTAAAAGAACCTTTAGAAAAAGAAGATATAACTGATGAAATTATCAAAGATAGATTAGATAGTGAAAATGAGAAAACCATAATGGATACTATAAAAAATGAAGATGATACATTTGTTACATATCATGTTTACATAGTAAAAGAAAATGATACTTTTGAATCAATAAGTAGTATGTATAAAATACCGGTATCATTAATAAATGAATATAATGATTTAGAAACATTAAACGTTGGAGATAAAGTATTAATTCCTCTTTATGATGAATAGATTAGAATCTTTAAAATCTTTATATAAACCATATCGTTATACTATTCGTGGTAAATGTACAATTTTAGAAACTACTAGTGGTAATTTTGTGGTTAAAAATAAGCCCAAAGATAAAGATTTAATAAGTATTTTTAACTATTTAAAAGCTCGTAATTTTTATTATTTTCCGGAAATATATAATACTAGTCGCGATGATACTTATATATATGAGTATGTAGAAGATAATGATGTTATCAATCCTTCTAAAAGTGAAGATTTAATTAATGTGGTAGCATTATTACATTCTAAAACTTCTTATAGTAAAGAAGTAGCAGAAGAAACATTTAAAGAAATATATGAAGATATAAAAAATAATATCTTATATTTAAAAGATTATTATTTAAAATATTATGAGCTTTATCTTAAAAGTATTTATAATTCTCCTTCTGAATATGAATTTTTAAGAAATTATTCTAAACTAAAATCAGCTTTAGATTTTTCAGAAAGAGAACTTGATAATTGGTATAGTATGGTTAAAGAAAAAAAGAATGAAAGAATATCTCTTATTCATAATAATTTAAGTTTGGATCATTATTTAAGAAGTGATAAAGATTATTTAATAAGTTGGGATAAAGCTAAATTTGATACACCAATCTTAGATTTATATAAATTATATCAAAATAATTTTTGGGATTTAGAATTTAGTACTATTTATCAAAAATATAAAATGATTAATAATTTAACAGAGGAAGAACAAAAATTGTTTTTTGTTTTAATATCTTTAGTACCTGAGATTAAATTTGAAGGTGATGAATTTACAAAATGTAAAAACATGCGAAAAAAGTTAGATTATGTTTATAAAACGGAAGAATTCTTAAAACCATATTATGCGACTGATACAAATGAATAAAAGAATAATTTCAATGGTTAAAATAAATATATTGTATCGAAAAGGTAAAATAAAAGTAATTATTAATTGATAAAAAATTAATATACATAAACCAATAGCACAAAAAATATAAAAAGTTGGATTGGGCCTTCTAGCCATTTATAATCACCTATAATAATATATTTTAATTAAAAAGATATGTGCATTTAAAGTAGAAGTTATTCTACTTTTTTTGTATTTTTATTAATGTGTATTAAAATATACAAATTGGAGGTGAAAAAAGATGACTTATAAATATAAAGATATTCTAATTTTATGGCTAGAACAAAAGAAAGATATTAAAATTCAATCACAACTTAGATATGAAGAAATTATAAATAAATATATAATTGATTTATTAGGAAATTTATATTTGCAAGATATAAATAAAAAAATTATTATTGAGGCAATTAATGATTATAAAACACGTAATTTATCTTTATCGGTTATAAGAACAATAATTTATATTATTAAATCTAGTTTAAAATATGCTTATGAAGAACATTATATGGATTATATTAATTTAAATGATTTAAAAATAAAAAATGATTTAAAAACGATATATATTTTTTCTAAAGAAGAACAAAATATTTTAGTTAATTATTTACAAAATAATATTAATATTAGAAAAGTTTGTTTACTTTTGTGCATATATACAGGTCTTAGAATTGGGGAAATATGTGGTCTTAAATGGGAAGATATTGATTTTAATCATAATTCTTTAATAGTTAAAAGAACAATTGAAAGAATAAAAAATAAAAATAATAATAATAATAATAATAAATCTAAAACAATATTAATTGCCAGTACTCCTAAAAGCGATACATCTAATCGTGTCATTCCTATTCCTATGTTTTTAATTGGCTATTTAAAAAGTTTTCAAGGAGATAGAGACAATTATTTACTTTCTCAAAGTCATAAATTATATGATCCAAGATATTTTGAGGAATTTTATAAAGGGGTTATTAGAAAATGCGATATCCAATATATTAATTTTCATACCCTTAGACATACTTTTGCTACTAGAGCGATTGAAGCCCAAATGGATATTAAAACACTAAGTGAAATTTTAGGCCATTCATCAATAGAAATAACATTAAAATTATATGTTCATCCATCTTTTGAATTAAAGAAACAAGCAATTGAAAATTTAGTAGAATTTATGGCAAATTAAATTTTTTAAAAATTAGCAGTTCTATATTGACAAGTGCTAATCATATGATTATAATATAGTTAGCACTAAAAAAAGAAGAGTGCTAACCGAAAGTGGGTGATAAAGTGATTATGGATGATCGAAAGAAAGCATTATTAAAAGAAATTATTGAAACTTACGTTAAGACGGTTAGACCTGTTGGTAGTAATTCTTTATGTAAAAAATTAAAATGTTCAAGTGCCACGATAAGAAATGAAATGGTAGCCCTAGAGAATATGGGATATATTGAAAAGAATCATATATCTAGTGGTAGAATTCCTAGTGAAGCAGGATATAAATACTATGTTGAGCATTTAATGCAACCCAAAGATTTAACTGGTGAAGATATGTTAAAATTACAAACTATTTTTAATAATAATGAACTAGAAGTTAGTGATGCAGTTACTAAATGTTTAGAGATAATAAGTGATCTTACTAATTATACTTCGGTAGTTCTCGGTAAAAATAGTAATGATAATTTACTTAAACAAGTTAATATAATTAATCTTGATAATAATAAAATTATTGCAGTAGTTTGTACTGATAAAGGTATCGTTGAAAATAAGCAATTTACATTACCAGAAAACACCAATATTGAAGAGGTAATAAAAACAAGTGAAATGATTAATAAAATGCTTATTGGTACACCAATTAATATGGTATCAGAAAAACTCGAATTTGAAGTAAAGCCAATAATTGCTAAAAAAATAAAAGATTATAATACAGTTTATAATATCTTCTATGATGCTTTTCATGATTTTCTTGTTCATAATACAAATATTCATGTATCGGGAAGAGTTAATTTGCTGAAAGAGCCAGAATATGATAATACCGAAGATATCAAAAGAATTGCCTCAAAATTAGAAGATGAATCATTTCAAGATATGGTAAGTAAAATTGATGGCAATGAGGAATTAAAGATTTATATTGGTGAAGAAAGTAACTTTGATGAAAATGTTACCGTAATTAAAAGAAAATATAAATCTGGTGGTGAAGAAGGTACAATAGCTATTATTGGACCAAAGAGAATGGAATACGAAAGAGTCGTATCACTACTAAATTATATGGTAGATAAGATAGAGGGAAAAGATGGAAAATAACGAAGAAATTAAAGAAGAAGTAAAAAAAGAGAATAAAGAAAATAAGAAAGATAAGAAAAATAATAAAGAAATAGAAAAATTACATGAAGAGAATGCTTCTTTAAATGATAAATTACTTCGTGTAACAGCTGAAATGCAAAATATGCGTAAAAGATATGAAGATGAAATCTCTAGAATATATAAATATGATGGGGAAAAGATTATTCAAAAACTTTTAGCAGTATTAGATAATTTTGAAAGAGCTATAAATATGGATACGGAAGATAAAGAAGATGAAATTTCTAAATTCTTAAGTGGTTTTAAAATTATTTATAGTGATTTAAGAAGTTATCTTGAAAGCATTGGGGTAAAAGAAATTGAATGTATGAAACAACCATTTAATCCAGAAACAATGGAAGCAGTTATGACAGAAAAAGCTGAAGGAGTGGAAGCTGGTATTGTTATAGATGTTCTTCAAAAAGGATATACATATAATGATAAGGTTGTTAGACATGCAATGGTTATGGTTAGTGAATAAGTAAAATTATAATTAATCATAAAATAATATTAAAATACTCAAATAATAAGCATAATTGCCAATAAATGAAAGGAAAGAGGAAAAATGAGTAAAATAATAGGTATAGATTTAGGAACAACAAACAGTTGTGTTGCTGTTTTAGAAGGTGGAGAAGCAAAGGTTATTCCAAATAGTGAAGGTAATCGTACAACTCCATCAGTAGTTGCCTTTAAAGGCGATGATGAATTAGTTGGAGAAACTGCGAAAAGACAAGCAGTAACAAATGTTAAAAATACTATTTCATCAATAAAGAGAAAAATGGGTACTAGTGAAAAAGTAGAAGCTAATGGTAAGAAATATACACCAGAAGAAATTAGTGCGAAAATTCTTTCGAAATTAAAGAAAGATGCTGAAAGTTATTTAGGTGAAAAAGTTACTAAGGCCGTTATAACTGTTCCAGCATACTTCAATGATGCGGAAAGACAAGCTACTAAAAATGCTGGTAAAATTGCTGGTTTAGAAGTAGAAAGAATTATAAATGAACCAACTGCTGCCGCCCTTGCTTATGGACTTGATAAACAAGATAAATTACAAACAATTTTAGTATATGACCTTGGTGGTGGTACATTCGATGTATCTATCCTAGAACTTGGTGATGGTGTCTTTGAAGTTAAGGCAACAAGTGGTAATAATCGTCTTGGTGGTGATGACTTTGATGCTCGTATTAGTGATTATTTGGTAAGTGAATTTAAAAAAGAACATGGTGTTGATTTATCTAAAGATAAAATGGCTATGCAAAGAATTAAAGATGCTTCTGAAAAAGCTAAAAAAGATTTATCTGGTATGACTAATGCGCAAATTAGTTTACCATTCATTGCTCAAAGTGATGAAGGACCACTTCATTTAGAAACAAGTTTATCAAAAGCTAAATTTGAAGATTTATGTCGTGATTTATTTGATTCAACACTTGAACCAGTTAGAAAAGCAATGAAAGATGCTAAACTTACTAATAAAGATATTGATAAAGTTATTTTAGTTGGTGGATCTACAAGAATACCTTATATTCAAGATTTAGTTCAAAAAGAACTTGGTCAAGAGCCAAATAAAGGTGTTAACCCAGATGAAGTTGTAGCTATGGGTGCTGCTATTCAAGGTGGCGTTTTAACTGGTGAAGTTAATGATATCGTTTTACTTGATGTTACACCACTTTCACTTGGTATTGAAACACTTGGTGATGTTATGACTGTTTTAATTCCAAGAAATACAACTATTCCAACAAGTAAGAGTCAAGTATTTAGTACGGCCGTTGATAATCAACCTGCTGTTGATATTCATGTTTTACAAGGTGAAAGACCAATGGCTAGAGATAATAAAACTTTAGGAAACTTCCAACTTACAAATTTACCTCCTGCTAAAAGAGGAGTACCTCAAATTGAAGTTACATTCGATATTGATGCCAATGGTATCGTAAATGTAAAAGCTAAAGATTTAGGAACTGGTAAAGAACAATCAATTACAATTACTTCTAGTACAAATTTAACTGATGATGAAATTGATAAGATGGTAAAAGAAGCTGAAGCTAATAAAGAAGCTGATGAAAAGAAAAAAGAAGAAGCAGAAGTAAGAAATAATGCTGATTCAATGATTTTCCAAACTGAAAAAGCTTTAGAAGATCTTGGCGATAAAGTTTCAGCATCTGATAAAGAAAAAGCTGAAGATTTAATCAAAGAATTAAAGAGTGCTCTAGAAGGAACAGATGTTGATAAGATTAAAGATAAGACAGAAGAACTTTCTAAAACAGCTATGGATTTAGCTGCTAAAGTATATCAAAATGCTAAACCAGAACATGAAGATACTAAAGAAGATACAACTGAAGATAAAAAAACAGATGATAATGTCGAAGAAGCTAAATTCGAAGAAAAATAATTAATAAAAAAAAGAGGTTAGGGCTCTAGAGTTTTCTGGGGCCTAACTTTTAATGTTTAAATTAGAAAGGTTTTTTATGGCAAAAAAAAGAAAAGATTTTAAAGATTTATATAAATGGCAAGTTAAAGATTTATATAAAAATGATAAAGAAGCTTTAAAAGAAATAGAATGGTTAAATAAAGAAATAGATAAACTTGATAAATATAAGAATCATATTTTAGATAATAGTAATAATTTATTAGAATTATTAAAATTAGATGAAGAAATTGATAAAAGATTAGAAAGAGTGTATATATATGGACATATCAATAATGATGCTGATACACTAGATACTGTTTATCAAGAATTGTTTGGTAAAGTTAGAAATATATATTCTAAATATTTAAGTACTTCTTCTTATATAGTTCCAGAATTATTAAAAAGTGATTATAAAACTATTGAAAAATATATAAAAGAAAATAAAGATTTAAAGAAATATGAAAGAAGTTTAAAACATATTTTTAGAAATAAAGAACATATTTTAAGTAGTGAAGTAGAAAATGTATTATCAAATTATGTTAATTTAATGAATGCTCCAGAAGATATAATTGGAGCTCTACAAGATAGTGATTTTAAGTTTGATGATATTTTAGTTGATGGTAAAAAAGCAGAACTTAATGAAAGTAACTATTCCATTTATTTAAGAAGTAATAATCGTGATGTTAGAAAACAAGCATTTAAATCAATATTTAAAACTTATGAAAACTTTAAAACAACAATTGCCACTATTTTAAAAAGTGAAGTTGATAAGAATGTCGTAAATGCTCGTTTAAGAAAGTTTAATAATAGTTTAGAATCATCTTTATTTAGTGATGAAATTGATGTAAGTGTCTATCATAATTTAATAGATACTATTCATAAGAATTTAAAATCTTTATATAAATATTGGGATTTGAAAAAAGAATTATTGCATTTAGATGAAATGCATTTATATGATACATATGCTCCTTTAACTAATGAAGATAATAAAAAATATACATTTGAAGAAGCTAAGGAGTTAGTTTTAAAAAGTGTTGCAGTTTTAGGTAAGACATATGTTGAAGATATTAATAAAGCATTTACTGAGGGCTGGATTGATTCATGTAATAATGAAGGTAAAAGAGGAGGAGCTTATTGTACAGCTTGTTACTTAGCCCATCCTTATGTATTACTTAGCTATGAGGGATTACTTAATGATGTTTCAACTCTTATCCATGAACTTGGTCATGCTATGCATTATTATTACGCCATAAAAAATCAAGATTACCAAGATTATAACTATAGTATTTTTGTAGCAGAAGTTGCTAGTCAAGTAAATGAAATATTATTAGTAAGATATTTACTTGATCATAGTGAAAATAATGATGATAAAATTAGATTAATAGATGATTTATTACAAAAGTATAAAGCATCTATATTTAGACAAACAATGTTTGCTGAATTTGAACTTTATATTCATGAATATAGTGAACAAGGTAATATTTTAACTAGTAAAAATATGTGTGATAAATATTATGAATTAAATAAACTATATTTTGGTGATAATGTTTATATTGATGAAGAAATAAAGTATGAATGGGAAAGAATACCACATTTTTATATGAATTTCTATGTTTATCAATATGCTACGGCTTTTGCTGCCTCAATATATTTGGCTAATAAAATATATGAAGGTGATACAGAAGTAAGAGATAATTATTTAGAATTTTTAAAACTAGGATGTACAAAAAATCCAATTGATTCTCTAAAAGTTGCTGGTGTAGATATGACTAAGAGTGATGTTTATGATTATGCCATTAATTATATGGATGAATTAATAAAAGAGTATAGTGAACTTACAAGGAAGTGAAAAGATGAATAAAAAAGATTATTATGAAGTTTTAGGTGTTTCTAAAGATGCAACAGATGAAGATATTAAAAGAGCATTTAGAGTACTTGCTAAGAAATATCATCCAGATGTAAATAAAGAACCTGGGGCTGCCGAAAAATTTAAAGAAATAGGTGAAGCATATTCTGTTTTATCTGATAAACAAAAAAGAAGCCAATATGATCAATTTGGCCATGCTGCCTTTACAAATGGTGCTGGTGGAGCTGGTGGTGCTGGTTTTGATTTCGATTTTGGAAACATCAATTTAGATGATATCTTATCTGATTTATTTGGTGGTGGCTTCTCTTCATCATTCTCTGGTTTTGGTGGAGGAAGAGGAAGAAGCAAAAGTGCATCTCGTCGTGGTGATGATTTACTTATGCATATTCATTTAACTTTTGAAGAAGCCGTTTTTGGCTGTAAAAAGGATATTAAAGTAAATGTAACAGAGAAATGTGATGAATGTGATGGCAAAGGTGGTCATGGCGAAGTTAAATGCCAAACTTGTGGTGGCCTTGGAGTCGTAAGAGAAGAACAAAGAACTATATTTGGCTTTATGCAAACCCAAAAAACTTGTCCAACTTGTGGTGGTGCTGGTAAAACATTTAGAGAAGTTTGTAGTGAGTGTCATGGTGAAGGTCGAGTTAAGAAAAGTAAAACTCTTACTATAACTGTTCCAGAAGGTATTGATACTGGTAACCAACTTCGATTAAGTGGCAAAGGTGGCGCTGGTATTAATGGAGGCCCTAATGGCGATATTTACTTAGAGTTTGAAGTTGATGACCATAAATACTTTGAACGTGAAGGCGATGATATTTATTTAGAAGTACCTGTAACTATTACCGAAGCAACATTAGGATGTAAAAAAGAAATTCCAACATTGACTGGCAATGGCTATATTGAAATTAAGCCAGGAACTCAAAATTATACAAAATTAAAACTTAAAGGTAAAGGTATAAAAGGTGTTAATAGTCGTACTCCAGGTGATATGTATGTTGTAGTAAATGTGATTATTCCAACTAAATTATCGAAGAAACAAAAAGACTTGTTCAAAGAATTAGATGATACTGGTCTTGATGATGAAGATGAATTTAGAATATTTAGAAAATCTTTAAAGTAGTTTATACTACTTTTTTTAATGGCACAAATTATAAACTTGTAAAATAATTTAAATTAAAAAAAAGATGAATTTGAAAAATAATTTGACTTTAAAACTTAAAAAGTAT
>CANROK010000017.1 GCA_947632205.1 uncultured Bacilli bacterium | reverse complement strand
TATAAAGATGCAGAAGATATATTTGAAGAAGGAGATGAATAAAGATGGAAGATGAACTTGTAATATTCAAGGACTTGCCTGATAAGTCGACAGCTTTAAATGCGTATAATTTAAACCATAACTTCGACGTGTATAATAAGCAAATCAAGGCTGAGGCAAGTAAGATAGATACAACGTTGCAAGAGATACAGACGTTCCAAAAACAAACCGAAGAAACGATTAATACAAAGACACAAGAGTTCGAGGAAACTGTAACAACGCAAAGTGAGAAGTTTAGTAGCGAAGTTACAAAGCAAGTGCAGACTTTGACGGATGATATAACGGAAAAGACAAATACATTACAAGAGAATATTACCCAAGCAACAACGGATTTACAAAAACAAATTACCGATAGTAACACGGAACTAACTCAACAGATAACTGATAGTAAGACTTCACTTGAGAGCGATATAACTAAAACAAAAGAAGAATTGTACACCGAGATAGCTAAGCAAATTGCAAGTATCAGTAGCTTGAGTATTCATATATGTGAAAAAGGATTACCAACCGAGAATATTAGCGAAACTACTATATATTTAATCAAGCCTGAGAACTTGCCTAGCAATGGTAGTGTTGAAGTTAGCGAAAGAAGTGTAGCTAATGCTAAGAGTGTTCAAAGCTTACCAACAGTCAAGCCTGAGGTGTTTGACGTATACGGAAATAGAGTATATAGGGAAACATATGTAACAGCTAAGAATATTTCAACAGTGCAAAATGCAAGTGTTCAAGCAATTGCAGAAAGCATACCTGATGACGAATACTACATAGCTTGTTTTTGGGTTAAGACTGGTGAAGATACTCATAAGTGGGTAGCCGTTGGTAATACCAAAATAGACTTAACTCAATATAGCACGACGGAAGAAATGAATAGTGCTATCAAAAAAGCTATCGAAGATTTATATAATAAAATTAAAGATGAATTTGTTGATACGACTAATGACCAAACGATAAATGGTGTAAAGACTTTTAGTTCTCTCCCAAAAGTCCCTTTCGAGCAAGGAAAAGAAGATTATGCAAATGAAGAAGTTGCAAGTGTTGGTTACGTAGTCGAGAGTAGCACTGACCTTGTTAATAATGTTACTAACTTGGTCAATGCTAAAGTTGGGTTGATTAAAGCAAAAAATGAGGAAGATGCTGTACAAAAAAGTATAGATGACCCTAATAATGCTTATTATTGGACAGATGAACAACCAACTTATGATGTAAAGCCTTTTAATGAATGCTCCGATGAAGAATTGGCTCAATACCTACAATGGCACTATGCTGGTAAAATAGATTTAGCTGAACATTGGAGTGTTGGCGACACTAGAGTAATTCATTTAAATGGTATAGATAGTCCTAATGAAAATGTATATACTGAATCATGGTCTGAACAGGATATTACAATAGTTATTACTACTATGAATCATCATGACTTAGCGGAACCGATAGGCGCAAGAGATAAGGCTGCAGTAACGTTACAAACTAGGGAATGCTTGAATGATTTAAGTCGAGGAGTTAATGAAAATGGTTGTATTTTCGTTAACTTGAATAACAACATAGATTCTACTTTTAGTCCATGGTCTAAGCTTCCAATGAGAACATGGATGAATAATCAATTTTATAATACTTGCTTCTCGGATGAGTGGAAAGCTCTTATTAAAGATACTAAACATAAGAGACTAACTACTTATAATCAAACTACAACTGAAGAAGTTGTAGATAAGTTCTTCTTACCTAGTTATCCTGAAATATTCGGTAACACAGCATATCAATACTATATTGCGAATGTTAAGCCAAACAGCGAGGAAGGTACACAGTGGGACTGGTACAAAACTAGCGACAATAGGGTTAAAAAAGGAAACTCTAATGGTGCTGCTAATACCCATGCTTGTTATTGGTGGATGGGTTCAGCCGCATCGTACTACGACAGTAGCTACGGCTACGATTGGTGCCGTGTGGACACTAGCAGTGCTGCCTTCAGTGGCGATGGCAGCCATGCCCATGGGCTCGCTCCTGCATTTTGCTTATAAAGAGGTGATAATATGATAGTAAAAAATGGTGAAATACCAAGTGGAATTGCCTATAACGGAGACATAATATTTGGTGGTTCTAGTGGAGGGGGAGGTACTGGTGGTATCACCCCTCGTAATGTAAAAAATGTTGGAATAAAACTAGGTGTTGACTCCATAGGTATTAAGTGGAGCGACCCTGATGACACCTTAGACCACGAAGGCAATACATATTGTAAATGGCAAGGAACAAAGTTGCTTTATCGTGATGATGGGGAATTATTGTTAGACCAAGATGATGGAGAAGAAATCTTAACAAGCGAGGTTAAAGATGAACATAGTACTAATTATGTTATGATAGAAAATCTTGTACCTGATAACCCTTATTGTTTTGGAATATTCCCATACTCAGTTGATGGCAATTATAATGTTAATGAAAGTAATTGTATCACTATTGCTCCAACAGTTACTGACTTTGGAAATTCAACTGACGAACAATTTACAGCAATATTAGAGGCTCATTACAAAGGCTTGATAGATGTAGCTGACTACTGGAATGTAGGAGATACACGTGTTATGCACCTAAACGCTATGAGTAGTGGAACTGGTGGTGAGGCTCACGTGGCTCAAGATATGACTATGGTAATCGTAGCAATAAATCACGACGACCTAGCCGAGCAAGTTGGTGTTAGAACCAAGTCTGCTGTTACTCTACAATGTCGTGAGGCGTTAGGTAAAAATGGTAGTGCTGAAAGTGGACAAAACTATGGTGGCACTGGTCAATGGTCTGGTAGTACAAGACGTACTTGGTTGAATAACACTTTTGCTGGTGCTTTGCCTACCTATGTTCAACCACTATTAAAGACAGTAGTAAAAAAGAATTTGGCTAACCATACAAATAACACGGCTGGTGAAGATACTAACGATAAGATATTCTTACCAAGTTACCCTGAAATGTTTGGTAGTGCTGGTTATAGTTATTATAAAGGTAGCCAAGCCTTAGAGGGTAATCAATACCCTTACTATAATTCAAATGCTAGGAGAATTAAGTATTACAATAAAAACGGTAGTGCTGGTACAAGTGCTTGTATTTATTGGTTAAGAAGCCCTAGCTCCCACAGTAGTGTCTTTTGGATTTTTGTCGCCACTGGTGGGACAGTCAGCTATGGCAGCTCCACTGACTCTTATGGCGTGGCTCCTGCTTTTTGTCTATAATCTTTAATCTAGTTAGGCTTGTCCTAACTAGATGATAAAACACAAAGAATTAAAAGGAAGGTGAATAATATGTCTGTAAAAGCTTGTGATAGGCATACATCTAATATGGAATTTCTCAAAGTTGCAAGAGATATTGAAATTAATATCATTAAATGCACGGCGAACAAATCAAAGAAATATAGATTTTTCTATAATAAATTAATTGATATGTCTATCGAGTTAATGAACCATATCAAAAAAGGTAATTCGATTTATATTGAAAACGAAACTGATATGTTAACTCGAATGGAAGAATTTAAGTTAGCTATAGCTGAATGTCAAGCTATAGTATCACAAATAGAAATATTACATAAGATATATAGTGATAATGGCTTTTCAATTGGACTAGTAAAGAATATATCGGAACTTGTTTCTAAAGAGATAGCTTTACTAAAAGGTATTATTAAAGCCGACAAAGAAAGATATAAAGAAATGACTGATAAGAAATAAATCAGTCGTGGGTTATAAGTTGCATAAGCTCCAACAGTAGTGTCAATTGGATTAATGTCAACACTGATGGGACAGTCAACAATAACAACTCCACTAACTCTAATGGCGTGGCTCCTGATTTATATAGATTAATTGGTTTTTAAAGTAGCTCTTAGATAGTGGAATGCCCAGATGCATATAAAGGAACTTATGACCCTGTGCTTTTAGTACTAAATTCATAACCTAGCATACCCAACCGAACGCTACTTGCATAGTTGAAGTTTTTTGGCTTATTCAATTTTATGGTTGTTTTTGGTATAGGACATTTAATAAACCAAATGAAAAAAGATGTGTAGGTTATTTTCAAGAAACCTTATTTTGAGAGGGGAATATCAATGACAAGTGAAGAAAGACGTCAGAGACGTTTCCAAAGACGACACGTTCAAAGGTTAAAAGGAGAGAGGAATAAATTACAACAGATAGGTAATTATGATAGTATATTTACCTATGTTAATCTATATAAAGCCTTTTATCTGTGTGAATGTAGTGTTAGGTGGAAAGCTAGTATTCAAAAACAAGAAAGTTTACTACCTCTAAAAACACTACATATATACAGACAACTTCAAAATAGAAGCTTTAAGCCTTTAAAGTTTATGGAGTTTGACATATTTGAACGTGGCAAAATAAGGCATATTAGAGCTGTAGACATAGACGAGCGTAGTATAGAAAGAACACTATGTGATAGATACCTAGTGCCTTTATTATCATCTAAGTTGATATATGATAATGGTGCTAGTTTAAAAGGTAAAGGAATAGATTTTTCTTTGAACAGACTTAAAGTTCACTTATTCAGACATTATAAAAAGTATGGGAATAAAGGTTATATATTTCAATATGATTTTTCTAAATATTTTGACAATGTTAACCACGAAATATTAATGAAGTTGTTAGCTAAAGATATACCTGACAAAGATATATTAGCAATGGTTAAAAATGACATTGATAGTTTTGGAGACAAAGGTTTAGGTTTAGGAAGTCAAGTATCGCAAATATGTGCTATATATTTTCCCACATTATTAGATAGATATTTTAAAGAAGTATTATATATTAAAGGGTATGGTCGTTATATGGACGACGGCTATGCTATTTGTAAAGATTTAGACGAGGTTAAAAAATGCCGTGAAGGTCTATATAAAATGGCTAAATTACTTGATATTACTATTAATGACAAGAAAATATCGGTTACAAAATTAAATAATACATTTATTTTTTTAAAGAAAAGAATAATACTTACTGATAGTGGAAAAGTTGTTATTAAGATAGGCAAGAAAAGTACTCACCAAGCTAGAAGAAGATTAATTAGAATGTTTAAAAAATATAATGGCAACAAAGATGGTTTATTATACATACAACAGGCATATCGTTCTTGGTATGGTATGTCTAAAAGATATTCTAATTATTATATTAGTGAAAATTATAAAAAATTATATGAAAAATTAATGAATAAATATTACCCAAAAGAAAGCGAGGTGAAAAGATATGAGTAATAAAGTATATGACGTGTTGAAATATATTGCATTAGTCTTTCTTCCAGCTTTAACAACTTTTGTAGGTATCGTCTTAAAATGCTTTGACGTACCTTATACGGCTATTGTAATTACAATTATGACTGGCTTTGACGCATTCTTAGGCGAAATACTTAGAATACAAAGCAAAAACTATTATGGAAAGGACGAAAGATAATGGAAATCAAGAAATGCTTACTAACCAATAATGACTGCTACAAAAAGGCAACAAAGATGACACCAAAAGGTATCGTAGTGCATTCATCTGGAGCAAACAACTCAAGCCTAAAGAGATATGTTCAACCTGATGATGGCATACTTGGGGTAAACAAGTACAACAACTCTTGGAATAAATCAGGGACAAATACTTGTGTCCACTACTTTATAGGCAGAGACAAAAATGGCAAAGTTCGTTGTTACCAAACATTACCTTTAGACTATGCTTGTTGGGGTGTTGGCAAGGGTAAAAAAGGCTCATACAACTACAACCCAACTGGACATATTCAATTTGAAATATGCGAGGACAACTTAAAAGATGAAACATACTTCAACCAAGCATTCTCAACGGCTATTGAGCTATGTGCCTACTTATGCAAGGAGTACAACTTACCTGTATCAAGTATCGTATCTCACCACGAAAGCCACCAACTAGGCTATGGTTCTAATCACGGAGACTGCGACCACTGGTTAAAAAAATTTAAAAAAGATATGAACTGGTTCCGTTCTCAAGTACAAGCTAAGCTAGATGGTTCTAAACCAACACCAACACCAACCGAAATATGGACTACTGGCAATTATAAATTACTCGTTGCTAAATGTATTCGTAAACAACCTAACTTGGGCAACAACATACTCAAAGTAAAAAATTGTGCAAGTGCTACTAAGAAGGTACTCACTAGCACTAAAGCCAACGACAATGCGAAAATCAAGGTTGGCACTATTGTATCTATTTCCAAAATAATCAAAGAAGGCTCTCGCATTTGGGGGCAATATGGAAATTGCTACATTGTGTTATGCAACGAAGATGGAACTAAACAAGCAATGAAGGTATAAAGGACTACGAAAGTGGTTCTTTTTTCGTGGATCATTCCCCATTCAAACATTAGTTTGCAAAATTTTGTAAAGTATGTTATAATCTCATTGACGAATATGGGTGATTAATTTGAACGATATAATGAATATATTAAAAGAAGTCATAGAATTTGTAACTCAACTTGGTATATTACTCGCAGCCATATCCAAAATTCTTGATAGTAAAATGAAAGAAAGAAATAAGATATCAAGAATGTTATTGCGATATACTATTGTGTCTTTTGCCTCCGACCTCCATAAAGGAATAGCAAAGACAAGAGATCAATTTTTATCAATTTTTGAACAAATAGATGAATACAAAGCGATATGTGAGAAATACAATTTAAAAAATCATTTATTTGAAGAAGAATGTGAGTTTATAGATAAATGCTATCATTCACTTGACATTCTCAAGAAAGGCAAAAAAGTTGAAAATGTATGACCTTTGGTGTATAATTCAAATCGAGGAGGGGAGCTTATGAAGAAAGTTAAAGAGCAAGATTCCGATATGTTAGCCTCACAAATGATAAGCAACTTAAAAAATAATTATCATAAACTATGGGTGGTAACAATAATTTTGCTAATAATGTTCGGAGCTGTAACTTGTTATCTTGTTTATGTTCTTAACGATACTGGTGTTATTGAAACAACCACTGACGAATATGACGTACAACAAGACGCTGGTGAGTATGGAAGTAACAACTTCGTAAATGGTAACGACAATGAGGTTATAAATGGCTAAGCAAACAATACACGTTAAAAAGACTACTAAAAAGATTAAATATCGTAAGTCAAAGAAAAATCAAGTACGTTGTGCTAGTTGTGGACGCTACTTATAATGAAACTTGAATTTAGTAAACCGGAAGTCGACCATTTCAAAGAGGTATGCAACTTCTCAAAGCAAGAAGAATTGATTTTGGATTTACGTGTCAAAGGTTTATCTATTACCGAAATAAGTCTTAGTATTCCAACTAGTGAGTCAACTGTAAATAGACGAATTAAATCGATAAAAAGAAAAATATATAAAGTATTATGACATTTTTGTGATAGAAATGTGATAGAATTTTGATAGAAAGTTGATAGGTACAACTTTCTTTTTTATTGTATTATTTAACCAAGGTGGTAATATGATTACTAAAGATAATTATCATAGAGTAAAGCATTATCTTAAATCGTTAAGTAAACCTCAAGTGAAGAATTTATGTGTTGACATGGAACTTAGCGAATTTGAGAAAAATTTATTATTAGCTATGTATGATAATGAGTTAGTAACAAAAATTTGTATGGACAATTTTATATGTGAAACAACATATAATAAGTACATAAAAAGTATCTATACTAAGGTATATAACTATTTAATATACCTTAACACGTCGTTTTAGGTACTTTTTAGACCGATACAGAGTTTTTTACGATTAATTCGTATAAATTATCACTTTAAATAAAAACGCTCTTAAATGAGCGTTTTTTTTACGATTTGCGTTAAATAGCTTTTTGTGTTATCATTTACCTAGATAGTCAAAATAGCTTTACAACTTGAAGTAAAAGAGGTATAGTTATGAAAGAGATAACTAAGTTGATGATTAAGAAATATGCTTTGATGAAATTAAAATATGATTTCCTCGGATACCCCTTCCAAAACTCCGGACAACTTAGTTATCACCATTTAATAATTCCAAGACGTAATGGTGGTCCAATGACACTTGAAAATGGTGCTATACTTAGACAAAACACTTCACACGATTATTTGCATACCATAGAACGAGTTGACTATGATATGTTCTTAGCTTTAACAAGTGAAATGATAGACGAGAACATAAAAGGCTACTTAGATATGGAAAATTTAAAAGCTATTGACGATATATTAAATTGTTTTGAAAGAGATTATTGTTCATTGAGAACTAAAAAAGGAAAACCATTAATCAAGGAAGAATATACGAAAAGGTTGTTGAAGAAATGACATTTGAAATGAACAATAGAATTTGGGAAATAAAAGAAATATCCAAACAAGACATAATTTATTACTACAAAAATGTAACAAAAGAAGAAGATATCGAAACAGTCTTTGGTTTAAGTGATTTTGAAAACCAAATAGTATACATAAATAACTCAATAAAGTTAGATAAGAAAAAGCAAACATTGATGCACGAATTAATGCATGTTTATATTGACGAATATCGCTTACCAAAGAACGAATATAGTGAAGAAGAATTATGTAACTTTAGTGCTAATAGCCACGATATTATTCATAAAATAGTAGAAGATTATTTCAATTAAAAAGAGCAACATTAAGTTGTTCTTTTTATTTAACTATCCAACAAAATTCCGCTGGTTTATCGGTGCAATCCCAAATGTCCACTATCGTTCTGTATTTAGAACAAGTGATATGACCTCGGGTAGTGATGAGCAAAATATCGTCGGGATATTCGTCGGCTAGTTCACCGATTGTTTCGTCATACACAGGTATTCGCATATAACGTCTATCTAGGTAATTAACGATAAACTCAGCATTATCTATCATTGTTCCATTTTCTTGAGCTAAATCACTAACGTGTTCGTAGACATAGTCCCAAGATTTTCCCGTTGCACTAGATAAAGCTCTTATAAAGCAGTCCTCGTCTATCTTGCCTCGAGCATTCGCATTATAATATCTATAAGACACTATAGCTCACTCATTTTTCTTATATGTTTTCTTATGATTTCTTGTTCTTCTGGTTCTACTTCTTCAAAAATCATACAAACACAATCGGTGATAGACATCATCATATCTTCAAGACCTCTTTTGCTGTCTTCTTTAGCTCCATAGTTTCCAGAACGATTGTATTCTTCTTTACTTTCGTTGTAGTTTCTATAAGCTCCGTACATCTCATCCATCATATCTTCTCCACGATAACGTTCTCTACCGCTGTTAGGGACACCCCTACGTCCATAAGAACTTTCAGTGTATCTACCTCTACTATCACGACTTCTTCTTCCGTAAGAATCTTCACCATATCCATAAGTTCCGTATCTCATATATTTCATTTCCTCCTTTATTTTCCAATATTCTTCGTTCTTTAAGTCTTTGTGAATATCTACCAACTTGTATAAACTATCAACATTTTCCGAAGTTAGTCCACTTTCACTTATTTCTTTTATTGAACTTTCAACTTGTTCTAACACTTGGCCTAACAAGTCTTTAGTTTCTTTTTCTTCTTCCATAAACTACCTCCTTTCGGTTGAGGTTTTTTGCTCTAGTAAATTGATTATTCTTTCATATTGCAAGTCTTGAGTTCGTAAATGATCCTCGATTTGTTGTACTTGCTTATCGTTTAACGATAAGTTTTGAACACCAATTAAGAACGACAATATGTTTATTAAGTCTATTAGAGCTACATATTCATTATTTTGATTATCCATTAAGTCTAGTCAAGCTAAAGTTGGCGTTAACAATAATTGGTGCTTGAGTATCGATTGCTGGTGTAGTTGTCGTTGGTGTAGGTACATTTGGTACGGCACGAACACTTATATTAGCATTTCCGTTGCAACATACACGAATTTTTTTGTTTACCCCTAAATTTGCATAGTCGTTAGCAGCTGTTATTGTTTCCGCCATTAAAGTACCGGGAATTGGTTCTCCGTTGTTATAAAGTTGGAAAGCAACGACACCAGCAGCTGCACTAGAAACCGTAGCGTCAAAATCGATTTCATAAAGTCCACCTTTTACAATATCGTAGTTAGCAGAACCGGAATTATGACATAACCAACTTTGACAATTATTGCAACTACAACTATTTGTTCTTATACAATCAGTTTGAAAACTAACAGAAGAAGAATTTGTTGGTAGTAAAGTTATACTATTTATATAGCTTTGAATCATTTTTTATCATTTCCTTTCTTTTTTGGTAATTTTAGGAGAGATTTTCTCCTAAAAGTGCCGATTTTTGTAATTTTAAATAAAAATAAAAAGGTATAGACTTGCTATACCTTTCCGTCAATTGTCCGTCAATTATCCGTAAAAGACCGGACGTTAGCAAGTTCTCTTATGAGTTTCCTATAATTAGGAATTTGCTATTATTGGTTTCCTTATATCGGGAAACCGATATTAAAAGTTGTAAGAACCACAACTATTGCAACCACAACCAGCACCTATATATTGAACTGGAATTGGCGTATTACCACAAACGAGTTGGGCGTTGACTGGACAACCAGTACGTAGTTGATTTAACAAATATTCATTTTGTTGAGCCTGGCTAGAAGCTAATCTTAAAGCATTAATTTCATTTTGTTGAGCAGTAATTTGAGCATTCTTATCTTCAATGCGGTTAGCTACTATTTCATCATGTAACGCACGATAGTTAGCGTTTTGGTTATCAATTATATCTCTAGTACTATTGCATAATGTATTTTGTAATGCGTTTGTTTGCATTGCAATACCATAGTTAACATCTTTAATAGCACCTAAAGTGCTGCAAGATGTATCGGCGATTTGTTGTCTTAAATCACAGCCATTTTGTTACCTTATAAGTTCTTTATCTTATAATTCAATATGTTTCCATATTGCTCAGACTATATCTTCACCTTTCTATTTCTAGTTAAGGGTTGGGAACTCGTGGGTGTATTATATTCTCTAATAGAGTTTCAACACCTAGTCGTTGAGCCTTTACAAGTCATTTAAACTTGTACTTGGTTGCTGATTGACATATTCACAAATTATGTTTTTATATTTAGATTTATCATTTGCTCCATATTTTAAATATTTTCTCATTGTTTCATAACTAACTTTTAAATCTTTTGATGCATCTAATATAGAGTTATATATCTTACCGTTTACTTTTATTGGTTTGTTTGTGTGAGTCTTATTAGGTTTCACATATTTATATTCCTTTTTATCATTTGAATATCTAATATATTCACCTGTTGAAGAAAAACCATTTTTTAACCATCTTCCCAAGGTATAATGATTTAAATGTTCTTTTTCTGCTATTTCCCTTATAGATTTAAATCTTTTGTTTCTAAATATTATATAGCATTCTTCTTTGTTGATTATTTTTGGTTTTATTTCTTTTTTTATTATATGATAACATTTTTCTCCAAAAGGACTTACTCCTTTTTTCAACCAATAAGCAATTGAAGTTTGTTTTATTTTATAAAATTCACTAGCTTCCCTTAAGTTATTGTATTTTACATTACCTATATAAAAAGGTTTTGAATGTTTTTCCCCTACTTTTCTTGCAACTTCAGGGTTTTTCATAGGGTTATTTACAGACATTCTTTCTCTTTGTTCTTGTGCTTTCATAGGGTTTTCTTTAGACATTTTCTCTTTCATTTCCTTTGTCCAATAGGTTTTTACACCACCGCAACCTCCAAAAACACAATTGCATTGACATTGTCCTATTTTCTTATAGTTATCAATAAGTTCTTCTTCTCTTTTAAAACACATCAATTCATCATTGTAGTATTCTATAATTCTCACATCACATTTATGCGTTTTTATGTATTCGTTGAAAAGTTTATTTCTTTTTTTCACTCTATACCTATTGTAAACCCCTTTTCCTACATAAAAGACCTCGTTGGTATCTATATTATACCATTCATAAATATAAAACATAACAATCACCTTCCAATTATATTATACTATAATTGGTTGCGATTTTCAAACATTTGTGAACTTAGTTTTCCAGCAGTTCACCCAATTTCTAATAGTATATTTCTATACTATGCTACCTACTGTTATTTTATTTATAAACATATTCTTCATGACTTTAAAGAATAAATTTAAGCAGCCTTGTAGAGTTGTTCCAAGTCCTGTAATACCTCTTTCAATTTGGAAAGATTGATTACAAAGAGCATTGTTTAAGTTAGCAAAACCAGTTGCAACACCCATATTAGTAGTGTTGAAGTTTTCTAATGTGCTATAACCTAAGTTACAAATACCATTGTTTACTTGATTGATACCTGTACCGATACGATCGAAACCACTTTCCATTAAGCGTTGTAGGGTTGCGAAGTCTGAGTTTAAAACGTAGGCATCCATGACTGAGCCACCTCCGTTACTTCCGTTAGAGCCATTGTCATTGCCCCAACCTCCTCTTCCCCAAAAGGCGAAGATTAAAAAAACAATAATCCACCAGCTCCCGAAGCCATCTCCAAATGCTCCATTACCACCGTTACCATTGTTTCCAGTAGCAGCAGCAATATCACTTAAAGAATACATAGTTTCTCCTCTCATTTTGAGTTCTCCTTTCTAATTAAGTATTATGGAATTGCAAATTATATATATCACCATAAAATTTAATTACTTAACCATATTCATAAACTCTTGGAACTCTTTGTCGAAGTCTTGCCCGTTTTGTTTAAATAAATTCTCACCAAATTTCTTTAACCCCTCGGTATCATTCTTATTTGCCATTTCTACTAAATTATTAAAGATAGGGTTGCTATTCTTTTGAATAATGTTCATAGCGAATTGTTTTGGGTTCTTAATTGCTTTCAACATTTCTAATGGGTTTCCGTTCATAATTACCCCTCTTTCTTAATATTCTTCTTGAAGTCTTTAAATTCTTGTCGTAAATCTTTAATATCGTCTTTTAAATCGTCAATTTGACTTAAATCAAGGTCATCTATAGCTTTTTTCATATCTTCTTGAGTTAAGTATTTAACTTCTTCTTTTTGTTCAACTACGGGTTTAAAAATAGTTAATTTTGTAGTGCCGTCATTTTGTAGTGCTTTTGTTACTATCGCACTTCCGTCCGTTAGTGGAAAATAGCTAACACTTCCGTCTAATGGAATATCAGTAGCTTTAACAACATCGATTGAGTCGACGGACTTACCATTTAAGAACGTTCTATTTGGTGTAATAATAGGTTGTATTGTAGGTTGTTCAATAGGTTGAACTGGTGTTGTATATCTTGGTTGTTGGTAGTATGGGTTATACCCGAATTGATTATTGTACATTTTTATCAACTCCTATTCATAAAAATTTTGCTCATTATTTGTGCCATTTCACCATTATCTTTTTCTCTTTGTTCTTTATTTTCTTCAAATTCTATTTTAGTTAATTCAGCATTTAAGATATTGTAATCATCAATAGTAATATCTTTTATCTCTTTTCCTAAAATATAATTTGTAACCTCAGCTATTTTTTTATTAATTTCCTTTTTCATTTTCATCTTCTCCTTCTTTATATTTATCTTTGATATAATTTTCTAAGTTTTCTATTAAAGAGATTAATTCTTCATCTTCTTTGATTAACTCTTTACAATAAAAAATGGAGAGTTTATCGAGATAGTCATTTATAAGTTCATATAAAGTCATATCCATAATAAACTCTCCTTTCAACCAGAAAACTTTTTATTCGTTTTCTAAGTTGATTATAGTTTTAAATCTCGGTTTTGAACTTCGTAAAAAAGCCACGAAAAAACCACGAAAACTTCGTGGTCATTTCTTGTCTAGCTAGTGTATATTAAAGACCTTTGAGAATTGTTTCTCTAGGGTTCGTAGCTTGAGTTGTTGTTTCTTCGTCATTAACAACACCCAAGATTTTATTTATATTCGCAAATGTTGGGTAAGTACCATCTTCCCTAGCTTGAGTTCCTTGAGTATGTACTACCTCGCATTTGATTTTTTTACCTTTAAGGTTGTTGATTATTTCGTCAAGTTCCATTTCATCTCCGTCTTTAATGTCTAGCACTTTTTCACATAATCTTGATAACTTCCATACTGTTGAAGTAAAATTACATTTTTCCATTAATGTACTTCCGTCTTTGTCGGTATATGTAATAGTTAATTCCTTTGGTAAATCTTTTGGTTTAGCAACTATATCACTAATTGTTAAAACTTGTTCTCCTTCCGGTACTTTTTTAAATTCCTTTGATAAATTAAATTTGACTTTCATTTTCATCCTCTTCTTTCATATTTTTCTTTAATGTGTATGTAACTTTTTCTTTCGTCATATACTTATCATATAACTTTTGATTTTCTTTTGCAAATTTTTTTTCGTCAAACGATATTTTTTTGCTAATAGATAGCTTATATCGTCCAACTTCATTTTGATTAAGTTCTATCATTTTATCTTTAATACTATCTTCTAATGTTTTTAATAAATCTTTTTTAGCTTTTAGTCCACTACTAACTTCTAACTCTTGTATTTCTTTAGCTATTTGAATAGCCTCTTCGCATACGTCGAGTAGATCGTTATCTTCGCATGGACTACTAGCTCTTATCATATCTAAATACTCTTTATCGGCTTTTTCGTCGAACTCGGGTGATATACCGGTTTCAATATATTTATTCCACCACTCTTCACCATAAGCCATTATTTCTTCAATATTTAAATATTGCCCGTCAATAGGTATTAATATTTCGTTTAGTTTTTTAACAACTAACTTAGTATTCTTTTCACTAACTTGTACCTTTTCGGGGTGATTGTAGTCCATTTCCTCTAAGAAAGTACAAGCGAACAATACTCTATCTAAACCTTTTAAATATGAGTATAAAGCACCTTGTAATAAATATTCAATAGGAACATTGTTATTCGTCCACTCTTGAGGTTTTGAACTCGTCTTACACTCACATATCATTGTAATTGTCTTTAAGTCGTCAAGTGTTGAAACGGCGTCGATAATACCACCATAGATTTTAGAATCTTCAACAAAGTTATTGTATTGATACTTTTGGAAGTTTACACCATAGTAATTTTCAATACTTAGAACATTTGGGAATTTCTCACCAACATATTCGATTATTTTAGGTTCTAAAACACGTCCGGCGTTTAAATACTTATTTTCTTCAAAAGGTGCTTTAACAAGTTTAGTTATCTCACACCATGCTTGAAATGGTGTTGCCCACTTATTCACACCTAAGATAGTTGCAATTCTATGCCCCGTAATTCTTAGTCGTTGTTTTGGTGGATCAATTACAATATGTTTTTTATCTTCACTATATGTCCACTTCATTATTCACCTTTAAGAGTAGCAAGTCTATTTTCTACCGCTAATTTTAAAGCTAATATTTCCGGACTTCCTAATACACCTTTTTGTAATTCTTCAAGCTGAGTTTTTGCGTAGCTATCGTCGTCCATTAGACTTCTAATTTCCATTATTGTATCAACAATTTTATCGATATCTTCTTTATCACTATCTTCATGCTGTTCGGTTGCTACAACTTCTTCTTTTACTTCTTGTTTAGCTTTCTCGGGAATATAAGTTGGTACTTTTGGTTCTCTACTTGTTTCATTTTCACTTACTTCTTCGGGAATATCATTGTCCCAATCATATCTTCCTTTAGGTGTGAAATTCATAGTAAACCATTTTCTAAATGCTAGTGTTTCCGCACCACTTAATGATTTATCAATTGTATCACTACCAGCACCTAAAATAACATATTCTTTAGAGCAACCAGTATCAATATCTTGCAATGTTGCAATACAACGAACTTCGGCTAAATGTCTAGGTGAACCAACACTTGGTTTCATAATATCTCTTTCAAAGCGTATTTCGTCGACACATTCAAATGAGAAGTCTAAACCAACGGCTAAGCAACCCTCTTGTATGCAATCATATAATTGATTAATACTTGAATAATCACCACCACCATGTTTTTCGTCCATAGTCATATCAAGTTTAAATTCGTATTCTCTAACATATTTTCTTAAATCATTTATTTTCTTTAATAGTTTTACATGTTCCTCAGTACATGAAGTGGTAGGGGTAGTTCCCTTTTCTTCAAGTAGTTTATTAAGTCTATCGACTTCTTCAATTAGTTCTTCTTTTTTCATTTGTTTCATCCTTCCTTTTAAAATTTTCTTATTCGTCCCCATAAAATCTTCAACCTTTTGCCTAGCAACTCTTATGTACCATTTTTTATCTATCATATCTATCGTACATTTGTTTGCGTTATCTACTATTGGGTTGTCGGAACAATCGGCAAGTGAATCTCTTCGTCCGTCGGGTTTAACTTTTATAATCGCACCACTTGGTTTTAACCCCGCATAGATACGATTATTTCGTTGTAACTCAATATCACCATTTGGTGTTTCTTGTACACACTTTTCGTATGTTCCACCTAAATGAGATATAACTTGGAAACGAAAGATATCATTGCAATTGTTAATTGTTTCTTCAACGGGGATATCAAAAAGCAATTTCTTAAGTAACGCCTCGCTAACAATAGTCATAGAGTTACTTTTTAAATCATCTTTAAAAGAATAATTAAAAACTTTATTCTCTTTATCCCATTTAAAGATATGTTTACCACGAAACTCGCCACCCTTATAATTTATCTTATAATCGTTATCACCAATTTTTAATAGCTCGATGTAGTTATTCACGTCTCGCATTACAATCTTTATTATATTATCTTCTTCAAGTTCAAGACCGGTCAACTTTTGCCAATCATCTAAGACTTTCAATGCTTGTTCTTGATATTCTTCATCTATCATATACATAACAGCATCAGTATTTGCTGACACCATTTCAAGGGTTGGTATCTCTTGTAAATCATGTATTAGTTGTAATACAAGACATTGAGCTGTAGTACATATACTAAAACCTTGTAAATTATCATATAGTTTATTAAATGTAGCCCTTAACGTTCCAGTATAAGCGTTTGGGGAGAGGGAGTTTCAAACCTTGTTTCAAATCATCATTTGTAAGATTTAAAGGCTTAAGAAATTCCTCTGGTAATTGATTATGTTTCGCTTTCATTCTCATTTCAAGTAGATCAACATATGCTTGTTTATCTTTTTGATTTCTACTCGAATAACCATATAGTCTTACTATGTTTGGATATAGACTTGAAACGTCATAATTCTTTAAAACTCTTATTCTAACCACCCCCTTTTCAAAACATTTAAGATATAATCTATTGAATAATGTTTAAATCTTATATATCTCCAAAAAGTATTCTTGTTTATATGTAATATTCTGCTCCATTCATTTATAGTATGAGTTTCACCATTATATTCTATATAAATACAAGTTCTTTTATTATTTGAATTTTGACTAGAGGTTACAAATCTACAATTACTCGGTTCATAATTTCCGTCATTGTCTATTCTATCTATTTGAAGTCCTCTTTTATAACCATTGCTTATACACCAATTATAAAAATTTGAAAAAGACTCTAGCCATTCATCACATATTTTAATATTTCTAAGACCATAATTATGATATTCTCTTGACTTCTCATCATAGCACCTTTGTTTCATAGCATAGTAAACACGATACAAAGGTGTTTTCGAATGATTATCATGTCCTTCTCTAACTCTTTTACATTTAGGACACACACCATTTTTATGTTTTAACACTTCATATTTGTTTCGATAAAATATATTTCCACATTCACATAAACATTTGTAATATATATAATGTCTTTGTTTTGAAATATCTTTTACTTTGCCTATAACTTTAAAACGATTTTTAATAGTACCAACAAAATCATCATCTTCTATATCAACAAAATTATGTTCTTTCATTTGTTTCACCTCTATTTACAAGTTATATTATCACTTATATCATATACAAACGTAGACTCTTTCGCACCATGCAAACCACCTTTTCCGAGTTGCACGATACAATCACCATATTTAACAGTAGGTGCATCAACTTTATAATCTAAATCATTATGAGCGATTATATCGTCAAAATAGTCCAATACTTCTTTCGGTATCTTTTCTTTTTGAACTTGACTTGGATATACATAAGCAAAATTATCTTCATGTTCTATTTTAGTACCACCTAGCAATTCTGCTGTTATATTAGCGTCAGTCAAACTTAAAGCATATTCAGGATCTATCTTACCTAAATTAGCAATAATATATTTTGATTTATACCTATCAATTAACATATCGAATATAGGCATTAATGCATTAACATCGCACCTACAATAATATAATACTTCTTGATATTGTTCTTCCGTCCACTTAGTTGGTAAATCAAAAGGTATAGTTGTTTCGGTAATATTTAATCTCAAATTACCCTCTAACTCTTTTAATGACTTCCTAGGGTTGATACATAAGAATAAGTCCCACATAGTTGGTAACTTAGTATACTCAACTTCTATGTCCCAACCATTACCATTGTCAACGATAATATAATCATTCACTTTCTTAAGTTCTTCTGGTGTCATACCACTTAACCAACAACGTAAAATATGTTTATCGTAACTATTGCAATTATAACCACACAATATGGGATTGACTTCATTTATCCACATTTGTATTTCATTACCACTACAATTATGGAAAACTTTTTCTTCTTTTGTTTTATAACTTATAAAAACAAATAAACTATCGTGAGCGAACACTTCGGAGTCGAACATCCATAACCTATTTAATAAATCATCAAATTGCATTACTTCTTATCTTTCTCAGCTTTCTTTTCTTCTTGTTCTAATTTTTTAATGTTTTTATCAATACCGATAATAACACCTGCAAGTAAACCCGCAACAAGTAGTATACCAAGTAATACACATGCAATTTTAAAAACTAAAACTAAAATTTCAAATATTATGGTCAGCAACTCCATAGTTATCACCTTTTCTATAATCTCTTACTTTATATAATGTTTTCCCTTTAAATTTTCTCACTAGCATACCATTTTCATATTTAACCGAACCAAAAGGTTGCTTACACAAATCGGTTGCTCGGTTGTTGTATTTTTCAACATAATATCTTTGTCTTTCTTTATAGTTGTTAAATTTGGGTTCTTCACTCATCTAACAATCAACCTTCTTTCCTATGTTATCTCTTAACCAATCGTCTATACCTTTGTTGGGCGAAAAACAAGGATAGACGTTCTCTGTATAGTATTTTTTAATTTCGTCGTATGACGAGCCTTTAAAATAGTTTATAGAGTATAAATAGTATAAACCAATGGCAGGACTTCTACTTTGTCCTTGATTACAATGAACCAAAAATTTTTTACCTTTGCTTAATTCATTACCTATAACTTCATTAGCTTTTAAGAAAAGCTCTTCTCTAATATATTTTTTGTCGAGAGCGTCCACCATATTCAAATACAACGCATTATCACGTTCGGCATATAAATACTCGGGGTGGCTGATATCACAACTTTTTCCTTTATACCCTAGTAATTGCCTATGGTATGGCTCTTTACAAGCATGTATAATATAAAAATCTTTATCGTTTTTTATTCGTTGGAAGTCTAAATCATTACCAACATATAAATTGTTATATATTTGTTTCATTTATCTTCCAGCCTTCTTTCCTATAAATTCTTTTACGCTCTTTAGAGAATCTATCTAACTTAGAAACATTGTCTACCAAATCGTATACATTTGCTACTTTTTTATCTTTATAAGGTCTTTGTACTCTACCAACACTTTGAATAACTATTCTTAAATCTTTAACTGGTGTTGCCATAACCAAATTCTCAAGAATAGGTGCATTAAAGCCCTCAGCAATTAATTTATATGTAGCAAACAAATACTTAACTCTACCTTCTTTTACCAATTCTAAGTTATTCTCTCTTTCTTGTTTTTTAGTTATTCCGTCAACGTAAACAGCATTACTACCAAAACTTTCGGCAAGTTCTCTTAATTGTTTAGTTCTATCACTAACTATTATGGTTGATCCTTCAATTTTTTTAAGAAGATTAACGATTAACTTGTTACGCTCTTTATCTTCCGATATATCACTTATAAGTGCGGAAAAATTAATTGTCCCGTTCATAGGTGAATACACGTCTTTATCGGTAATATCATATTTTGTTTTTATTATGAATACTTGAGCAGGTATTTGAAAATTAACAGCAGGTACACTAACCACCTTATTATTTTCGTAATACCCCACAAGCATATTATCTTCTTTTTTAAGTTCATATATAACACTGCCTATCAACTTCGGAATTGTTTTATGTAGTCCGTTAGCGGTATGAAGAGTTGCCGTCAAGCCTATCTTATAACGACTTGCAAAATAGTTAACGCATTTTTGAAATTGCATTACACTATCAGCACTTACAACACAATGTTGTATCTCGTCCCCAATGATTAATCCAAATGTATATGGTGTTATTTGTTTTTTATCTATAACATTAACAAGTGTTTGAATTGTAGCAAAAACGATATCACCCGAATAATCACATTTACCTTTAGTTATTACACTAGTTTTACAAGTCATATTTTTTTCACATTCTTCTTTAGCTTGATTAAGTAAATCTTGAGTATGAGTAAGCCATAATGTCTTTTGTCCCAAGTGATAAGCACATTGAAGAGCTGTAACTGTTTTACCAGTTCCGGTGGGTAATATTAACAATCCAGTCATACACTCTTCAACAGCTTTTAAACAAGGTAGTTGGTAATCTCTTAGTTGTATATTTGATTTAATATTCGCATTTACAACAACAGAATAATCAACATAGTCATCTTTATATGGGTGTATCTTCCATATATCGTTAAAGCAACCTATTGGGATATAAATAGCATTATAATTATAAGCCTTATCGTATAACTTAATTTCCTTAGGTGTCTTTGCTAACCATATACCCATTCGACGCTTTTTTTCATAGTCGGGGTTTTTAATAGTTAGTTCATTTTTGCAATAATCGTTAATCTCTTTTGTTGGATCAATTATTTCAATTAAATTACTTACGATTATCTTCATTTACTTGTTTTCTTTTAGTATATTTACGTTTAGGTTTAACTTCTTCTTCCTTTTTTTCTTCTACAATAGTTGGCTCATAAGTAACAACTTTACCATTATCGTCAACTACACCATATAGTTTTAAAACTTTCATGATATCTTCATAACTATTTGACGTTTGTTGAATAAGTCTAATTTGCATATTGCATTCTTCAACTTTGTTCTTAAATTCAGTTCTCAATTTATCATATTTATGATTAACATCTACACTTACTATATTATAATAATCATCGTTTAATTCGTAATCACAATTACTAGGACAATAATTCTTCATAATAGGAAATGGTTTGTTATCATTAAATTTTTCACGTTGCGTTTTATACAATTCTTCACAAGCTTTATTATACACGTTTTTTATTGCTTTAAATTTAGCAACAAATTCATTTGTTTCATAAGTCGTTTCAACTTCTTTTTTAAATAATTCGTTTATACGAGATAAACCTTTTTCTTCATACATATTTAATAGTTCTATGTCTTCCATTTTTCTCTCCTCCAATTTTTTTAAATCTTCTATAGGATAACTCTTTGTAGTTACCTCATCAGTCCAATTAAGAGTAAGTCCGTCACTATTAAGTTTAAAACTACATGTTTCTAATTCAACTGGTTTTAGCATACTTTCTGTAAAAGTAAGATATGGTAAACCTTCAAGAGCATATTTATCATCACCATCTAGATTTATAATTTTAGCGATTCTATCGCAAAATTTTATCATAGGTGATGTAAAACATACACAATCATCTTCAAACAAATCTTCATAAGCATGTGTTTCATAATAATCAATATCATGTTTAATATCAAATTCTTCTTTTAACTCTTCAAAAGACTTTACTTGTACAAGGTCGCCTACTTTATATTTGTTTTCCACTCAACACCATCCTCCTTTCTAACATATCCTTTATATTCAAATAGTAACTTCGCTTTCTTCCAATCGATTATGAAGTTACCGGAAACGTCGGATTTAACATATATAAACACGCTATTACCTTTACTACAAAAGTTGTCGAGTTCATCTCTTTTTTTGTATAACCCACTACCTTTGTAATAAAGTTTATCACTTGTTATATGCTTACATTCGATACACTTAACAATATTAAATTTAATCACTAGTATATCGAACATTGTTCCCTCTAAGTCAGTTGGTAGTTTAATAGTACTAAAACCTTGTTTTTTATAGTAGTTTAACACTTCTTGTTCCCAAAGTTTACCAACTCGGTATTGTTTCATACCCATAACTACCACACCTTCATTTCACTTATAATTTTTACTTTTTTAGAGTAACTACATTTTCTTTTGAATTTTAAGTACTCGTCGGTTGGTAATGTTTTTTCAAAAATTTTATTTTCCTTTAGATCCAAAATTCTTAATTCCCACATATTACTTACCTCTTTTTTCTCTTACCCATTTGTTATATTCTTCTAACATATGAGTTGGTATATTTAAAGTTTCAATAAGCATTGATTGTGTTTTAACTTGTAATGGTCTAAAACCCGTGTTAGGGTTTAAAAAGTCCATAAACCAAACTCTAGGTATATTGTATTTAACAGCAAAACTTCTTTTAGATAGTCCAGTTGCTAAAACCTTACTCATAATTGTTTTATATAATTCAGTTTCCATAATTCCCTCCTCGTAATAATAATACCATATTATACTTTATTAGTCAATACTTAATTTGACAACATTTCGTTTTAAAGGTATAATATGGTGGTGTTAATAGTAAGATTCCTTTTAACACTTCCTCCGACACCTTAGGGTGTCGTTTTTTATTTTTATCACCTCTAGTCTCAATCGTAATCATCACAATCATGATAATGTATTAATTTTCTTCTTCCTCATAATCTTCCTCCTCACCTAACCACATAAACATACACTTACCTCTATCTTTTTTAAATACTTTATTAACTTTATATTTAATAGTTCTTTTAGGTAGGGGTGGTTCACAAACATTTTCATTAAAGTCATTTGCTAATAATGTTATTTCTTCAAATGTAAGTCTTGTTTTAAAATATAAATTATTTATATATTCAAAAACCGAGTTATCTCTATCTCCCTCTTCTACCTTTTTAGGTTTAACATATTCGTGTTGTTTATGTTTTTCTTCTTTGTTTAATTTCTTTTGTGATAATATAAACTCTTTTAAAGCTAAAGGCATTTCATTAACACCTTTTTCAATATCGACAAAACTATATCCTTTTTCGTCAATTTTACTCGGATATACAAGAATATATCCGTCGGTACGTATATCTATACCTTTATAGTTTTCAAACGAATTTGAAGAGTTTAACACCTTTTTAAGGTCGCTATCACTTTTAAATATCATATGAAGTCCACCACTCGGTGTTCGTTGACATAATGTATTTATTTCGTTGATACCAATATCATGTAATAATCTTTTCATACTTTCAAAACCATTTTGATTATGCACATCTATATCAAGTACGAATAAATCATTTTGTGAACAAGGTAAACCCCAATTACAATCTTTAGCATTCTCAAGCCAATAAGATATTTGTAGTTTATCACACGAACAATCTACTTGCCACGCCGGTATCATAGGTTCTTTTTTATTTTCAATGATTGGAAATATTTTTAAACCTTTATTAACATAATTCTCGACTAATATTTTATATGTATTCATAGACTATTCTTCAACTTATATGCTTGAGAACGAGATATACCATACTTTTCAACAACTTCGGGTATTAACATACCATTAGAAATATCTTCTTTAATTACATTTTTTTGTTCTTCTGTTAACTTAATATACTCTTTTCTAAAAGTTGTTTCCGGGTTCTTTATTTCGCGTTTTGCTTTATTATTCATAAGACTATCAATATCTTCTTCGGTTAACACTCTGTAGTTATATGGTCTATCAAGATTTTTAACAACACTACTTATACTATTTTTAAAGAACGCTCTTTCTTGACGATTGTATAGTTTTTTATAATTCTTTAACCATACCATACTTATTTCGTTAATGTTATGCCAATTTCTTCTTGTTTGTAGAGTTTCTTCTAACTTTTTACCAACATTTAAGATTATATTATCATTAAGTTCATGATTTTCTAAAATATGTATTAAATCCGATTCAAGTAAATCGGTGTTACTTGTATTCTCACGAAAGTCATTGTTTAGGTAATTGTTTACTTCGTCTAACATATCCTCGGCTTTATCGAAAGCGTCAAATACATTATTTAACTTAACTAGAAATTCGTTTTGAATATTTCTATCTTTTTCTTTATATTCCATTTCACTTCCTCCTCTAAATAATTCCTAAGATATGTTCTTCATATTGGTTGTCGTTATAATTATCTTCGTTGTCTTGAACATTGTCTTTCTCAATTTCTTTAGCACAATTTTCACAACATAACATGGATTGACCTTTCCAATTTTTCATTTTTTGTAGTGAGTCGTAATAACAAATCTCACCACAACATTCACAACGATCTAGATAATCTTCACAAAACTTTTTAATTGAGTTTATCTTTGTATAAGTACGAACTTCCTCATACATATCAAGTACCTTTTCTACCTCATCAATTCTTACTTCTCTCAATTCCATAAATTCCATCTCCATTTCATAATCTAATTATACTATATTATATTTTATTAGTCAAGTATTAATTTCAGTCTTTTGCGTAAATTTCTTTTAAATTTACTTCTTATATGTCTTAATGTTTCACGTGAAACATTATATTTCTCACAAATATCTTTAATTCGCATTGGTTCTCTACCAAAACCATAAATATCTCTTATAACCTCGGAATGATTGACATTAGTCTTTTTATTCCTGTTTTGCATATCGTGTTCTAAACACTCTTTTATAGATTCTATAATAAACGATTTATTAAATTCGTCGTCGATATCAAAAGGACTTTGAACAAAAGCCATAAAACTTTCGTCCTCAACATCATAATCTAAACTAACGTCAAATTTCCCTTCACAATCTTTTTTATATTTATTTTCAAGTCTTAATTCGTTTATTATATACCACCTAATGTATGAAGTTAAATAGGTTGATTCACTATACCCCAAACTCTCATCATATCTTTGACAAGCAATTACTAAACCTATCCAACCGATATCAACATATTCATCATAATAATCGTGTAACCCAAGTTTATTAATAACGTAGGGAACTAATTTTAAATTTCTTTCGCATAGTTCATCAATGTTTTTCATAATATTTTGTAGCAACTCTTTCTAGTGTCCTAGTGAGTTTTCCTTTTATAGCTTTTTTGATTTCTTCGTCGGTTATATCAAGTGCATAAGCATGTTGAAACAATAATATAAAATTATCGGCGAGTTCTTCAATAACACAATTAATATCGCTCATACCATAATCAAATAAGACTAATTGCTCTAAGAGTTCTTGGTGTTCTTCCCCTAATTTTCTTATTTGCGAACCTTTTCGCATATTTTCAAAATAATCGTACAATTCAACCAATTGTTCTTTTTCAATATTATCAAAAAAATTCATAATTACACTTCCTTTTTAGCAGCTTTAATAAAGTTCTTGTAAAATTGGAACTTTTTATAAACCTTATCTTGATCCTCATAAACCTTAGCACCTTTATCATATCTTAGGTGTTCGTCTTTACCGATATCACGCATAGCACCGGAATTTTGTCTAAGTTTATTAAGTTCTTGATACACATCTTTATTTATCTTCATATTCACCATACCTTTCTTATAAACAAATAATATCATATTATAAAATATTAGTCAATAAAAAAAGTTACTAAATGTAACTTATTTTACTTTTTCCCAGTATTTTTGTCGTCCATAGTTGTCAAACGACATAGGGTTGTTAACCTTTTTCCACTCGTCAAATGTTCTCATTATGTTTGCAATATCTCGACTATCGTTTCGTGAAAACTTCTTTTGTAGACAACCTAGAGCATTAGTAAATATCTCAACACCACAAACTTTATCACCAATTTCTTTCTTAGATAGATAATCGTGTATCATACCGACTTTAGGATCATCCTCAACGGCTTGTTCTTGGTGTTTTTCAACGATAGAAGTATACTCTCTTGGAATAACAAGATATGTTTTCCCTTGTTTGTATAACTCGAGAGCCTCTCGCCAACATTGTAAGATATAATCTTTGACCATTTTTTCGTCTTTATAAAGTTCACCTTGTTCAAGATTTATCTCGATAGGTAGATATCTACGATTACCAGTTTTATCAACTAAGAACTCATAAGTATTTGTTGTACCAATAAAAATACATTGTCTTGGTAGTCTTACATTGTTTCTTCCATACGCCGGACGAAACGTATCAACTTGCCTTGTTATATATGCTTTCATTGATTCAACCTCTCTTGAACGCACCATAGCAAGTAACTCGGAGAACTCACATATCCAACCACCTTGTAAGATTTCCATTCCGTCTTTTCCGTCAATAGAAAGCACCTCACGATAGAATTTATCATCTAAAGCTAACCAACTAACTATGGTACTTTTACAAGTTCCTTGCAAACCCATTAAAATAGGCATATAATCAAATTTGCACCCGGGGTTATATAAACGATTAATACCACCATAGAAAATCATTCTCGATACTTCTCTTGAGTAAATATCGTCTTTACACTTCATAATCTTCGATAAGAAGTTATCAATTCGTGGTTGTCCGTCCCATTTATCTTCTTCAATAATGTTTTTTATAGGGTGG
>CANROK010000016.1 GCA_947632205.1 uncultured Bacilli bacterium | reverse complement strand
AATTAAAAAAATACAAATTTAATTTATATAACTTGTATTTTCTCTTATTTTTTTCCAACATTTACTTTACATCACCTAGGAAGCCAAGAATATACTGAAACATTATCAACATCATGGCCAAGTGGTTTTATTTTTAATAGAGGTAAATCTTATTGTATTGATGAAGATGGTAATGAGATTAATACTAGTATAAATTTAAATTACAAATCAAGTAAAGTTTATGTTAGTAATGTTACTCAAACAGCTTATTGCTTTTTATACTTTGATTATGCGCAAAGTGGTTTAACTTTTTATCTACATGAAGGCAAAAATTCTACTACAAATGATACTAATGTTTCTTGGCATATGGAATGGACAGTTTCTGATCCAGTTTCATATTGTGTAACGACAGAAAATTCTAGTACTAATTGTACATGGACTAATTTTCCAAGTGATGTAAATTCATCTTATAGTAGTAATATTACTTTACCAAATGTAGCAGGGAATCATACTTACTATGGTTTCTTGAAAGATAGTTCAGGAAATATTTATAGTGATAGTGATAATATAAATTATAATCCAATAATTATTCCGCCTGATCCAAGTGAAGAAACTGATCCAAAACCCAGTGGAACGGCTCCAACATGTACATTATCAATTTCCGGTAGTGGAGTAACTTTAACAAAAAGTGAGAATACGACCCAATATGGATTAGTTAAAAATTCTCAAACAGAAACATATAATAGTGTAAATTTTTTAAATATAACAAATGGCACTTATTATGGATTTGTTAAAAATGATTATGGGGTAAGTTCATGTAGCGCTGAAGTTGTAAGTACTTATCAAAATAACTCTAGTAGTACAACTTATACATGGAATGAGTCAACTTGTAAGCAAACGGGGTCTACAACATCATCATATAGTTGTTGTAAAGCTGCAACTTCTACATCAACTTCTGGCTCATGTCCAAGCGGTATGACAGAAACAAATAGTACTTCATTCTGTGGTGGAAAGCCATGTTGTCGTTCTTCAAGTTCAATAGCAACGCCAACAACTAATTATAGTAGTTGGACTCAAACCGGCCAAACTCAAAATAGTACTTCCTGTACAGGATCATCTGGTGATACATCCAAAGTAGAAATAACTAATAAAAAAACAAAATATAATTGGTCAGTTACAGTTTTGTGTAAGTGTTCGTCAAAACCTTATACTAATACTGGAACAAGTGACTCTTCTTATGAAGCAAATTCGGCTTGCTATGCTTCTATCGATCATGCTTGTACTACAAGTACTAATCCAAGTTGTAATGGAACATCAAATAGTCCGAGTTGTTCTGTTACACAATCTACAACTTGTACTAGAACAACTTATACTAGAACAGTAACGGGTCATAGTTGTTCAAATGGTCAATATTATCAAAATGGTTGTTATAACTTTGCTGCTAAGAGTAATGGAACAACAACTTATAGTTGTCCAAGTGGGGATTCTAAATCTGGAAGTGGTTCAAGTACTCAATGTTGTAGGACATCATCTACTCAATTAACTGGTTATAGTTGTAAATCATCAGGTACAACTCCAACATTTGGTTGGGTAGCATCTGGTAGTGGTAGTGGTAGTTCTTGCCCATCTTCTAGTAGTACTTCTTGTAATTCTTCTAATGTTGGATCAAAACAAATTAGTAATTGCGAATCACATACTTCTGGAGGAATATATTATTATTGTAATGCTGGTTATAGTAAAATAAATGATTATTATTGTTATAAAATTTTTTAAATATTTAAAAAACAAATTATAATGAAACATTGCCCATTTAATTAAAATAATTTATAATGTAAATAAGATAGAATAAAGGTGATTATGATAAAAAAAGAAAGAAATAAAAAAATATTTATTATAATTCTTATTAGTTTATTGATCATAATTCTATTAACTTATTTCATAATTTTTAAACCTAAATTGAATATTAATGATGCTGAAAGTAATAATAATATTGGAGAATTGAAAGAATTAACAGATAATAGTATGTTTACAATTTACTTAGATGGCAAAAAATATACAGGATCACTAACATGGCCTGAAGGAGCAATATATCAAAAAGCTGAATGTGAAAATGAAGAAGGAGAGATAATGCCATCTATACTAACATTTGATGAAAGTAAAAGAAAAGCATACGTAAAAAATGTTGAACAAACTGTATATTGTTATTTGTATTTTACAACAAATAGTACAGATCCCGATCCAGAGCCAACACCTGAGCCAAATCCAGAACCATCACCTAATCCAAACCCAGAGCCAAGTGAACCAGCCCCAACATGTAACATTTTAGTAACATCAAGTGGAGTAACACTAAATACAAATAATGCAACTTCATGGTATTTGTCAACATCATCTACAACAAGTCCAAGTTATACAACTTCAACGCAAACAAAAGCATTCGCGAGTGGAACTTATTATGGTTATGTAAAAAATAGTAGTGGAATAACAGGAACTTGTACATTAGAAATGTATAAAGCAACACAACATGGCTGTACAGCAAGTAGTAGTAGTACATCGGGCGGAGGATATGGTAATTGTAGATGGATACTTTATAAATGTTCTGGGACACAAGTAGGCACTGCACCAGGAAATTGTGAACCAGGGAAATCAACATATAACGCTGATTTTTGCAAAAAGGGCGGATTTCCTAATCCTAGTACAGGGGATTATGGTATATGTACTTGTGATTCCTATCCTGAAATAACAACATATACATGTTCAAATGGTCAAACATGTACAACATCGGGATGTTGTGCAAGTATGTTCTGCGGTAGTGATCCCTGTAGATCAGGTTATAAATCTGTAGAGCCAGATTCGTATACTAGATATTGTTATAAATGATAGATGAATAACAAATGTGTATAAATTTAGACAAAATGCTTGTTATAATTTTACTAGTATGATATACTAAATCTCGTTAAGCAATTAACAGTCAGATGTAGACTTAAAAACATACCACAATTAACAGGTACAATATCTCGTACCTGATTACCTTGAAAGGCATAGGCCTTTCTTTTTTTGATAAATTACGACATTTTTCGTTACAAATTAGTTATTTTATAGTAAAATTAAATTATGAAGAATTTAATGAATTTAAAAATTAATGATTTAGAAGATTATTTTTTAAGTATTGGTGAGAAAAAATATAAAGCAATACAAATTTTTGAGTGGTTATATATTCATAAGGAATATAATATTGATAATTTTTCAAATATAAATAAAGAAATAAGAAATAAGTTAAAAGAAGATTATAATATTGATTTTATCAAAATAAAAAAAAGAGAAGATGGTACTGGGGTTAAAAAATATTTGTTTGAGCTTTTAGATAATAATTATGTTGAAGCAGTTTTAATGTATCATGATTACGGGTTAAGTGTTTGTATTTCTAGTCAAGTTGGTTGTAATATGGGATGTAAATTTTGTGAAAGTGGTCGACTTAAAAAAGTTAGAAATTTAGAAACTTATGAAATGGTTGAACAAATTATTTTAATTGAAGAAGATATTAAAGAAAAAATAAACTCTGTTGTCGTTATGGGAATAGGCGAACCATTTGATAATTATGATAATTTAATTAATTTTATTAGAATTATTAATCATCCTAAAGGTCTATCCATTGGGGCAAGACATATAACTGTATCAACATGTGGTATAGTACCAAAAATAGAAGAATATAGTAATTTAGATTTACAAGTTAATCTTGCTTTAAGTTTACATGCTCCAAATGATACAATAAGAAATAAAATAATGCCTATAAATAAAGTGTATAATATTAGTCAAGTATTAGAAGCTTTAAGAAAATATATTGCAAAAACTAATAGACGAGTAACTATAGAATATGTTATGCTTAATATGGTAAATGATAGCAAAGACAATGCTTTAGAACTTGCAAGAATTTTAAAAGGCATGAATGTTTATGTTAATCTAATACCTTATAATGAAACTAAAAATATAGATTTTACAAAAAGTACAAGAATAAAAGAATTTAAAGATACATTAATAGATAATGGAATAAATGTTACAGTTAGAAAAGAATTTGGTGGTAATATTAGTGCTGCTTGTGGTCAACTTAGAAGTAAAGAGGTGTAGAATATGAAAACTTGTTATATGACAGATTCAGGGAGAGTTAGAAGTCATAATGAAGATAGTGTTACTATTTTAAAAAACGAAAGCGATGAATATTTATTAGTGGTAGCCGATGGTATGGGAGGACATAGAAAAGGTGAAGTAGCATCAAGTATCGTAGTAACTAAACTTGGTAGTCGTTTTAATGAAATTCCTAGTATTGGTTCTAAATTAGATGCCATTAATTGGCTTAATGATAATATAAATGAAATTAATCAAGATATACTAACATATGGGGAAGAAAATGTTGATTCTAAAGGGCTAGGTACAACGGTCGTAGTGGCTCTACTTACAAGTTCATTTTTAATTTTTGGTAATATTGGTGATTCATCTGGCTATGTTATTAATAAAAGTAAAAAATTACATAAAGTTACGAAAGATCATACTTTAGTAAATTTACTAGTAGATGTAGGAAATTTAACAGAAACAGAAGCCAAAACACATCCAAAAAGAAATGTTTTAATGAAAGCCCTTGGGGCAAGTGAAAAAGTAGATTTAGATATTTTTGAAGTTGTTGATATGGAAGATATTGAAGCAATTATGTTGTGTAGTGATGGCCTTACTACGATGCTTACAGATGAACAAATCGAAAAAGTATTAAATGATGATGAATTAGAAACTAGTGAAAAAGTTGATAAATTAATTAGAAAATGTAATGCTAGAGGAGGACTTGATAATGTCTCTATAGCATATTTAACGAGGAATGGTGAATAAAAAATGGTAATGAAAGGGCAAAAGATTAGTGACCGTTACCAACTCATAAAAAGTATTGGTGAAGGTGGAATGGCTAATGTTTATTTAGCATATGACACTATTTTAGATAGAAATGTTGCGGTTAAAGTGTTAAGAGGAGATCTGGCAAATGATGAAAAATTTGTAAGAAGATTTCAAAGAGAAGCTCTGGCTGCTTCAAGTTTGTCTAATCCTAATATAGTAGAAGTTTATGATGTAGGTGAAGATAATGGCGATTATTACATAGTAATGGAATATATTGAAGGTAAACATTTAAAGGATTTACTTAAGAAAAGAGGAAGTTTAACTGTTACTGAGGCCGTTGATATTGTTTTACAAATTACAGATGGTTTATCAGTTGCCCATGATTCTTATATAATCCATCGTGATATTAAACCACAAAATATAATGATATTAGAAAATGGCTTAGTAAAAATTACAGATTTTGGTATTGCCATGGCTATAAATTCAACCCAACTTACGCAAACAAATTCCGTAATGGGAAGTGTTCATTATTTACCACCAGAACAAGCTAGTGGTAAAGGTGCTACTTTACAAAGTGATATATATTCAATAGGTATTTTATTTTATGAACTTTTAACAGGTAAACTACCATTTAAAGGTGAAAATGCCGTTGAAATTGCTTTAAAACATTTAAAAGAACCACTTCCAAGTATTCGTGATGAATTACCAAATATTCCTCAAAGTGTTGAAAATATTATAATCAAAGCAACAGCAAAAAATCCTAAAAATAGATATGCTGATGCTAGAGAAATGCATGAAGATTTAAAAACTTGTTTAGATCCATCAAGAGCTAATGAAGAAAAAATAAAATTAAAATATCAAGAAATTAGTGATGATACGAAGATAATTAAACAAGTAAAAAGTGATTCTAAAGAAAAAGATGTTAAAAAGAATATAGATAAGAGTAATGTTAATAATAAAAAAGAAGATAGTGACGAAATAATCGTTAAGAAGATTACGGGTGATGATATGAAAAAGCAAAATGGAATTTTAATTAAACTAGCAGCTATATTTGTTGGACTTATAATAGTTGTTACATTAGTATTTGTCCTTATTATCTTTACAAGTCAAAGAAAGGTTTTAATTGTACCTGATGTTAAAAATTTGACTATAGAAGAAGCAGTTCAAGTTCTACAAGATGCTGGTTTTACCGTTTCAGATGATCAAGATAGTACGGCTTCTAAAGAAGTAGAAGTTGGTAAAGTTGTAAGAACATTACCACCTGAGGGAACTAAAAAAAGAAAAGATTCAGAAATTAAATTAGTTGTATCTACTGGTGATGAAACAATTATGATTGATGATTATACAGGTAAGAATTTCTATGAAATAAAAGGTTCACTAGAAGCAAGAGGAATAATCGTTAATTATGAAGATGAAATAATTGATGATCCTGAAAGTGAAGTTAAAAGTGATGAAATTGTTAGACAATCAGTTACTGCTGGTACATCGCTTAAAAAAGGCGAAAGCATTACACTTTATAAAGCCGTAATTGGGGAAGTTTATCCTGATTTCACTGATGGTACTTATACAGTAGCAGATGTTGATAGATTTTGCAAAGAACATAATGTTAATTTAAAAATAGAATATGTTAATAGTGAAACAAGTTTAAATGGTACAATTTTAGAACAAAAAAGAGAGCCGGGCTCACCAGTTGAAAGTGAAACAGATTTTACTATAGTAGTTGTTAAATCTGATAACACTTCTCAAACGGAAGAGCCAAGTTGTGACGATGGTTTATGCTAGAGGGACGAATAATTAAAATTAATAGTGATATATTTACTATTAAAGTAAATAAAAAAAATTATGATTGTATTGTAAGAGGAAAACTTAAAAATACAAAACTTTTAGTAGGAGACATGGTCTTAGTAGATACTGAAAATAAAACGATTGAAAGTGTTAAAGATAGAAAAAATTATTTACTAAGACCAAATGTTGCTAATGTTGATATAGCATTAATTGTAACTAGTATTAAAGAACCAGATATAAACTATACTTTACTTGATAAATTAATAAGTATTATAACAATAAATAAAATAGAACCAGTAATTATTTTAACTAAAAGGGATTTAGCCATAGAAGAAGAAATAAAAAATATTAATAAAACCATGAAATATTATGAAAGTATAGGAATTAAAGTATTTAATAATAGTGATGTTAAGAAAATAAAAAAATATTTAAGTAAGAAAATAGTTACTGTGTGTGGTCAAACCGGAGCAGGAAAGAGTACACTTATTAATAAATTTGATAAAAATTTAAATTTAGAAACGAATGAAATATCAAAAAAGCTAGGAAGAGGAAAACATACTACTAGGTTAGTTTCTTTATATGAAGTAGATGATTTCTATATTATTGATACACCTGGCTTTTCGTCAATAGATATTAATAATTATAGTAAAGAAGAAATAAAAAATAGTTTTATAGAATTTAGAGATAAAGAATGTAAATATAATGATTGTAAACATATTTGTGAAGATGGTTGTGAAATAATAAATGAAGTTAATAATAATAAAATATTATTATCAAGATATGAAGATTATTTAAAGTTTATTAAGGAGTAAAAAGGGGTATTTATGAAAAAGAAAGTATTTTTAAGTTTAATTATTATAATATTATTAGGTATTATAGGATTTGAATTATACTATTATTTAATAAATAATAATGATACTTTTAGAATGATGAATAATCAAAAATATTTAGTTGATATAACTAAGCCATATTTAGAAAATCCTTTAACTTATGAAGTACATAATTTAGATAATAATAAAAATATTTATTATATAAGTATAAATGGTTTAAAGAATAAAAATATAGAAGATAAAATAAATGAAGAAATAGAAAGTAAAATAAAAAAAATAAGTAAAGAAGTAGATTTAAATAAACATACATTATTTACATCTAATTATTTGGGATTTGAAAATACTTTATCAATTGAATTCATTTTAATAGATGAAGATGTAGATAGTTATGAAGATGCTTTAATATATTATGATGGATTAGTATTAGATACATTAAATGTTGATTTAAATACAGGTAATAGTTTAAATATTCAAGATGTTATAAATGGTATAGATAATTTAAAAGAATTAGTTTATAAAGAAACAGAAGAAAATATCTATTTTGTTTTAGGAGATACTTATAATTATTGTTATGATTGTAATATAAATAAAGATTATAGTAAAGTTGAAGATAGTACTTTATCAGTTATTAATTCATTTAATAAAAATGATTATTTATTTTCATTTCGAAATTCAACTTTAAATTTATATTTTAATAATGTGTATGTTTATAATCCTCTTATTATTAGTGAATATGATAAAGAATTATATAATGAGTGTCAAAATAATAAAGATTGTGAATTAATAACTGGGGAAGATGAAACTTTTTATTTAAAAGAAAAGTATGATAAAAAATATAATTTAACTTTAAGTTATATAGATATGGTTGATAATTTAATAATATATGATAAATTTAAAAATAATAATAATATATTTGTTAAGGAACCAAAAGAAATAGAAAGAAAATTTAATGAATATGATGATTATACTTATTTATCCGAATGTGAATATGATAGTTGTCAATATTTTAAAGAAATAGATAATACTATTTATGATGTTTCTATAACATCTTATACGGATAATGCCAAAGAATATACGGATAATATAGTAGATAATTTAAAAAAGAATAGAAAAGAAAATAGTGTTTATAAAGTAAGCTGTGAAACATATTATTTATATCCAAAAGATTATTACTATTTTGCTTGTTATAATTATAATTATGAACTTAGTAAAAGTGATTATAATAAATATCGTAAAGATATATATTTAAATAGTTATAAAAGATTTGATGCATCAGAGGGAGCTTATAGTATAACAGATTTTGATGGTTATGATTTTATTGATGAAAAGTTAAGTAAGAATGAATTTACATATGAACTTATTTCTGATAATAAGGAAGTTAAATTACAAGATATATTAACAGATAAAATATATGATTATATTCCATATGAGTATTTAAAATATGATACGAAAGAAAATTTAGTTAAAAATATGGAATTATATATGGATCATGATGAATATAAAAAAGATACTTTAGGATTGCATATAAATATGATGAATAGTAAAATATATATGCAATATAATGATGATATTTATATGTTAGCAGAAGTTAAAAGTGATGAAGAATATGATGAATTTTATGATACTGAAGAAATCATAATAGAAGATTTATTTAAGTAGGAGGAATTATGAAAAAAAGTACAATCGTCGTAACTATTATAATAATTATTTTAATAGTTATTGCCTTAGGGTTTGGTGCATTTTTATTCTTAAATAATCATAATGTTTTAGATGATAAAGAAAAAGAAGAAATAAAATATAGTGAAGAAATAAAGATTGATGCATCTTTAGCTACCCAACCTTTAACTGATGCTTTAATTGATAATTTAACCAACTTTAATCTAACTGCCAATTATACAAATACTGATCCTGCCTATACTAAACTTATTAATAGAGAAGTAGATTTAATTGTAGTTACAGAACCAAGTAGTGATGAATTAAAAAGGGCTGAAGATAAAAATGTTGAATTAGAAGTTACACCTTTAGTTAATGAAGCATTTGTATTTTTTACTAATATTAATAATAAAGTCGATAGTTTAAAATTAGAAGAAATTCAAAAAATATATACAGGTGAAATTACTAATTGGAAGGAAGTAGGGGGAAGAGATGCTAAAATAGTAGCATACCAAAGACCGGAAAATTCTGGAAGTCAAACAGGAATGCTTAGTTTAGTAATGAAAGATAAAAAGATGAGGGAACCAGAAGAAAGAGAATACATTGAAACAATGATGGGTATTATTGATTATGTATCTAGTTATGAAAATGGTCTTGATGCGATTGGTTATTCTTATTATTACTATGCTAATACAATGTATAAAAATGATCAAATGAAATTACTTGGAGTAAATGGTATAAAACCAAATAATGAGACAATAAAAAATGGAGAATATCCATTAAGATCTGCTTATTACATGGTCACTTTAAAAGATAATAAAAATGAAACTTTGGCAAAATTAAAAGAAGAATTATTAGGAAGTACAGGCCAAAAGATTGCCGAAGAAGCAGGATATGTTCCTATAAAATAGGTGGCTTTATGATATCAGTAAGTTTTTTAAAAAGTAAATATGACAGGATAACAACATTAAATATGATTGATGAAAGTGATGCAGATTTAATTCATGTTGATTTAATGGATGGTATTTATGTAAAAGAAAAAAATTTTGAAATAAATGATATAATAAATAATTTAACAGATTTATTTTTAAGATTGGACATTCATTTAATGGTTTATGATCCTCTTAAATATATAAAAGAATTATTAAAATTAAATGTTTATATGATAACTGTTCATCTAGATGGAACACCAAATATAGATGAAGTAATTAGTTATGTTCATAGTAAGGGAGTTAAAATAGGAATTGCTATTAATCCAGATGAAGATGTTAATATCATAGATAAATATTTAGATAAAATCGATTATGTTTTAATAATGAGTGTTTATCCAGGTAAAGGTGGTCAAACATTTATTAAAGAAGTACTTAATAAAATACCATATTTAAAAGATAAACATGTGTTAATTGGTATTGATGGGGGAATAAATGACGAAGTTATTGCTCTTATTAAGCCATATAATTTAGATATTGTAGTGAGTGGTTCATTCATTTGTATGAGTGATAATTATAATGAACAAATAAGAAAATTAAATTAACTAACGTTTTTGTTAGTTTTTTAATTTAATTTCCTTGCAAAATATGACTAGTTATAATAAAATAAGCATAGGTGAAGAAAATGTTAAAAGAGTTTAAGGAGTTTATTTCAAGAGGAAATGTTGTTGATCTTGCTGTTGGTGTTATCATCGGTGCAGCTTTTGGAAATATTGTTACAAGTTTAGTAAATAATATTTTTACACCACTTATTGGTATTATTTTAGGAGGTCATGATTTTTCTAATTTATCGATTACCTTTAGAAATGCGCATATTATGTATGGTGCTTTTATTCAATCGGTTATTGATTTTTTAATTAATGCTGTATGCTTATTCGTTATTGTTAAATTAATTAATAATTTCAATAATGGTATTCATAAGTTGGGTAAAAAAGGCAAAGAAGAAGAGAAGAAAGAAGAAGTAGCCCCAGTTGTAAAAAGTGATGAAGTATTATTACTTGAAGAAATAAGAGATTTATTAAAGAAAGAAAAGAAAGGAAAAAGTAAATAATGTTAGCCAATATATTATATTTAATTGGTGGTTTAGTAGTAGGAGTTATTTTAGGATTTTTAATATCGAGATTGATAACTAAAAAATACATGCAAAAAAATCCTCCAATTAATGAAAAGATGATTGAAACAATGATGAGTGGCATGGGTAGAAAGCCAAGTCAAAAACAAATTAAACAAGTTATGAATCAAATGAATAAGTTTAAATAAAACAAAGATGAAAGATTAGTAGCAATAATTATTTTTAATAGAGAGTTAGTGGATGGTGGAAACTAATAAAGTAATATTGTGAATCTCCTTTCGGAGTATATTTAAAAAATATCGGGTTGTTCCGTTATAAACAAATAAGTGATATAAAGGATGGTACCGCAGAATTGCTCCTTGGAGTGTTTTGTGGTTTTTTATTTTAATAGAAAGAGAGATAAAAATGATAGATATAAAATTAATAAGAGAAAATAGAGAACTAGTAAAAGAAAATATTAAGAAAAAATTTCAAGATAAGAAATTACCTTTAGTTGATGAAGTTTATGAACTTGATAAAGAATATCGTGAATATAAAGTAAAAGTTGATACTTTAAAAGCAGAAAAAAATAAACTTAGTAGTGAAATTGGTAATTTAATGAAGGATAAAAAAATTGATGAGGCGAACAAAATTAAAGAACAAGTAGCAGAAATTAATAAAGAAATTCCGGAATGTGAAGCAAAAGAAGTAGAACTTGAAGACAAAATTAAAAAGATTATGATGGTTATTCCAAATATTATTGCTGATGATGTTCCAATTGGTGAAGATGATTCTAAAAATGTGGAAGAGGCCCGTTTTGGTGAACCAATTGTTCCTAATTTTGAAATACCATATCATGCTGATATAATGAGTAGTTTTAATGGCCTTGATAAAGATGCTGCTGGTCGCGTAAGTGGTAATGGTTTTTATTACTTAATGGGTGATATAGCGAGGTTACATTCAGCAGTTTTGGCTTATGCCCGTGATTTTATGATAAATAAGGGCTTTACTTATTGTATACCCCCATACATGATTCATGGTGATGCCGTTAATGGTGTTATGTCTTTTGAAGAAAAAGATGCTATGATGTATAAAATTGAAGGCGAAGATTTATATTTAATTGGAACTAGTGAACATTCTATGATTGCTAAATATAAAGATCAATTATTAAAAGAGAGTGATTTACCAATAACGATGACTTCATATTCACCATGCTTTAGAAAAGAAGTTGGAGCTCATGGTATTGAAGAAAGAGGAGTATATCGTATTCATCAATTTGAAAAACAAGAAATGATTGTTATTTGTAAACCAGAAGAAAGTGAAGAATGGTACAATAAGATGTGGAATTATTCTGTTGAATTATTTAGAACACTTAATATTCCCGTTCGTAAACTTGTTTGTTGTAGTGGTGATTTAGCAGATTTAAAATATCGTTCTTGTGATATTGAAGCATGGAGTCCAAGACAACAAAAATATTTTGAAGTTTGTTCATGTTCTAATCTAACTGATGCTCAAGCTAGAAGATTAGGTATTCGTTATAAAAAAGAAGATGGTACTAAAGAATTTGCTCATACTTTAAATAATACTGTTATTGCTCCCCCAAGAATGTTAATTGCTTTTTTAGAAAATAATTTTCAAGAAGATGGAAGCATTTTAATCCCTAAAGTATTACAACCATACATGGGCGGTAAAGAAAAAATAGAAAAGAAGTAAATAAATATTTAAAAAAAGAAGTATATATTAATTCTTTAACATAGTTTAAAGAACTACTATACTTCTTTTTAATAGGTTAAAATATATAGTGACATATGGTAAGAAAATGCATGGTGGTTAGAGAAAATTAATTAACTTGTATGTTATCTTGTATGTTTGCCATTGTAAAAAAGTGGCAGAAATGCCAAAAAAATACAATGGGGGTAGTTAGTATTAAAAATTTAATTAAAAGTATTTTTAAATATTTTTCTAAATAATTCTAAATCAAAATTAGTAGATATTTTGATATTACTATTAGGAGTTAAATCAACATGACATTCACTTTTATTATCTTTGTTTTTAACAAGTTTAATTTGGCATGGTTCAAATTTTATAACCTTGCTATTAACAATTGATGCAATAGCAGTAGGATCAGGGGCTGTAAGACCTAAAACGCCATATTTTTGATAACTAAATTCCATATATTTTTGTGCCATTTCTCCAACAAATCTGGAAATTAAATGTTCAGAGTTTCTTAAATTATCCATGTATTCTCGTTCAATAAAAGAAGTAATACCAATTTCATGAGTAACGATTTTTATATCTTCAAAAGGCGTATTAAAAACTAGTTCAGCTGATTCGGGATCAACATTAACATTAAATTCAATATATTTTTCATTATTATTTGGATTGTAAGAGGCACCCATTATTAAAACATGTTTAACTCTTTTATATAGAGTTTTATCTCTTTTAATAGCATTTGCTAAATTAGTAAGTGGTCCCAAACAAATAATTGTCAAATTATCTTGATATTTTTTAGATGCCTTTATAATAAAATCTTCGGCAGATAATTTTTCAAATTTACGTGGGTTATTATTTGGAAAAACAGTATAACCAAGACCATCAATACCATGGGCAAATTCAGCTGTTTTATGATTGCATGAATTTTCTACACTACCATGATACATTTTAATATTAGTTTCTAAAAAATCTTGAATAATTTTTAAATTCTTTTCACTTTTAACAACAGGAATATTTCCACTTACTAAAGTAAAACCAATAACATCTAAATTATTTTTAATTCCAAGCATGATGGCAATTGCATCATCTATTCCAGGATCTGTATCAATTATGTACTTCATAAAATTCCTCCAAAATATAATATTATTATATTATATAAATATTGATAATTCAAATTATTATGATAAACTTTATTTTTAAATTAATACATGGTATAATTTTTTTAGAAGGAAGGTTTAAAGATGAAAAAGATAATAAGTTTATTTTTATGTTTACTTCTTATTTTGCCCATTAGTGTAAATGCTGCCAAAAGTGAAGATAAAAATGATGTTAAAGAAGAAGAAAAAGAGGAATCCGTAAATACTTCAGATTTAGTTAAAGTATATGTTTTTTTAGCTAATGATTGTAGTTATTGTGAAGCTGAGCTAGAATATTTAGAAGGATTAGATTCTTACAATAAAAAATTTACAATTGTTAAAAAGGAATTATTTGAAACAATTCATCCAGCAGTAGAAGGAACAGATTATGAGTTAGGTCAAAAAGTGGTAAAAGTCCTTAATGATGCTGGTTTTAGAAAAGCATCAACAAATAGTACTCCTTTAGTAATAATTAGTGATCTTTATGCTGAAAATGGTTATAATACTTCTTTAGAATCATATATTAATGATGCTTATGAAGAAGGCGATAAAGATATTGTAGCATGTGTCGAAGACGGCAAAGATGAGTGCATTAAAGTTAAAAAAATGAAAATGTCTACTATTGCTATAGTAATTCTTAGCGTGAGTATTGCTGTTGTAACCGGAGCTATTTGTACTTTAGGAATATTCTTAAATAAAAAGCAAGAAAATTAATTAGAAAAATTGAAATTTTCATCTTCCTATGATAATATAATTTTTTACAGGGAGATGTTTTTTTATGGTTGAAAAAGAATTTTTTGCCAATTGCGATAAAGAAACAGAAAATGTTATAAAATTATATCTTTTACTTATGAATAATTTAACTAATAAAGATGGTGAATTAAAAAGAAAATATTATACTAATTATAATTTTGATACCTTTAATAATTTTCTTTATTATTTATTATATATAATTGCTATATCTGAAACGAATACTGGTAAAATACTTAGAAAAAATATGAAGTTAGAAGTTAGTAATAGTGTAATGAAAAAAATATATAACGAATCTTTACCAAATTTAGATAATAACGCTTCAGTAAGAGAATTATTTGTAGCTAGTAAAAAGAATAGAAATGCTCTTATGGTTATTGAAACATATGCTATAAGTGAAAATAAAGATAAACTAACTTTAGATAAATTATTATTAAGTATTTTAGAAAATCAAAATATAATAAAGACATTTAAATTAGAAGATTTACAACAAGAATTAATTAATCCAAAAGCCAAAAATAAAAGAGTTATTAAGCCCGTTAATAATTTAAGTTTTGGTGAATTTTTAACTAATATTAATTATGTTGAAAATCCTTTAGTAGGTCGTTCTAAAGAACTTAGAAATATGTGTGCTTTACTAACAGACGCCAAAAAAAGTGTGATTATTTATGGTGGAGCTGGAGTTGGGAAAACGACATTAATTAAAGGACTTGCCTATAATATTCAAAATAATGCTACTTATGAATATTTTAAAGATAAAAAAATATTTTCAGTTAGTGCATCAGAACTAATTCAAGGTACCAATTATCGTGGTACTTTAGAAGAAAAAGTGAATAAATTAGTATCATTTTTAAAAAATAATCCTAATACCATTTTATTTATCGATGAAATCCATTTACTTATGGGACTTGGAAGAAGTGAAGGTAGTATTATAGATGTACCAGGCATTTTATTATCCCATTTAGGAGAAGGTAGCATTAAGATAATTGGGGCTACCACGAAAAGTGAAGTAGCCCACATTATGCAAAATAGTGCTTTTGAAAGAAGATTTAATTTTTTAGAAATACCAGAATTAAATGATGAAGAAAAATTAAATATTTTATTAACAACAATTGCTAGTTATGAAAAAAATTATAATATAAAATTTGGCTTTGATGATGAAATAACTATGGAAATATTAAAATTAATTTTATATATTACAGATAAAATAATCGATAATAAAAATAGTTTAACTACAAAAGATAGTAATAATATTAACTATTATTTTAGTAATCCCGATTATATGTTAACAATGTTAAATAATTGTTATAATTTTGCTCGTTTAGATGGAAAAGAAGCTTTAGATATCAATTATTTAATTGAAGGAATTAAGTTTACGAAGGGTATTAATGAATCAATATCTAATAGTTTTATAAAAGAAGTTAACTATCAAATACTTATGCGTAAGCATAAATAAATGTCGAATTATTAGAAGTTTTGAAATCATTTGTCGAAGTCCTTGCAAATTAAAATAAGAAAGTTTATTATCTACAACTGAAAGCGGGTTTTGGTTGATTAAAAAATTTTAGCAACTTTCAAAATATCTTATTATTAAATTTATCTACCCTTAAACTTATCCCGTAATTTATATAATCACAAACCTGCTTTCAAATTATTAGTATTTATGTTAAAATACTTTACTAGGAAGTGGTTTTTATGCATTTACCAGATTTAGAAGTTGCCAAAAGAAGAGAAAAAAAAGAAAATAAATATATAACATTAAATGAAGATATAAAAAATGTATTTACTAACAAGAAATATTTTTTAAGAACTTATGGCTGTCAAATGAATGTTCATGATAGTGAAGCCATTCGTAGTTATTTAGAAAGATTAGGTCTTGTTAATACTTCTAATATTGAAGAAGCTAATGTTATTGTTTTAAATACATGTGCAATAAGAGAGAATGCTCGCGATAAAGTTACTGGTTTTTTAGGAAAATGTCATTATTTAAAAAAGAATAGAAATGATGTTAAAATAGTTATTGCTGGTTGTATGAGTGAACAACCTGATTTTGTTAGTTTAATAAAAGAAAAATATTCTTTTGTTGATATTATTATTGGTACGCATAATTTATATGATTTACCAAAGTTATTAGTTCAAGAATTTTCTAAATTAGAAATAGAAGTATATTCAGAAAGTGATGAAGTTTTAGAAGGAATGCAATATGAAAGAGATTCTAAATATACGGCTTGGATTAATATTATGTATGGTTGTGATAAATTTTGTACATATTGTATTGTGCCTTATACAAGAGGTAGAGAGAGAAGTAGAAAAAAAGAAGACATTTTAAAAGAAGTTAAGGAATTAAAAAATAATGGCTATAAAGAAGTTACTTTACTTGGTCAAAATGTCAATGCTTATGGTAGAGATATTGGGGAAAAGTTTAGTGATTTACTTGAAAGTGTAGCTAAAACAGGTATTGAACGGATTAGATTTGTAACATCACATCCTTGGAACTTTACAGATGAAATGATTGATGTTATAGCTAAATATGAAAATATTATGCCATATATTCATTTACCAATTCAATCTGGTAGTAATGAAATATTAAGAAGAATGAATAGAAGATATACTAAGGAAGAATATATTGAATTATTTAATAAAATAAAAACAAAAATACCAAATGCGACCATAACTACCGATATTATTGTTGGTTTTCCAAATGAAACAAGAGAAGATTTTGAAGAAACTTTAGATGTCGTTAAAACTTGTGAATTTGATGGGGCATATACTTTTATTTTTTCCCCAAGGGAAGGTACACCAGCAGCTAGAATGGAAGATAAAGTAACTATGGAAGAAAAAGAACAAAGATTATATGAGTTAAATGAACTAGTAAATTATTATGCAAATAAAAGTAATCAAAAATTATTAAATAAAGAAGTAGAAGTTCTAGTTTTAGGTGCGTCAGAAAAAGATAACACTAAAGTTTATGGTTATACTGATACAATGAAACTTGTTAATATTGAAGGCGTTAATATTAAAGATACAATTGGTAAAATAATAAAAGTAAAAATAAAAGATGCCAAAAGTTTTAGTTTAGATGGGGAAGTGGTTTTATAATGAAAGATTATTATAATGATAAGTATGATAAATATATTTTATTTTATGAAGAAAATGCTGATAAAATAAAAGTCCATTTTAGTAAGGAAGTAAAAGAATATGAAAATACACAAGAAATGAAAAATCTTTTACAACAAATGATGCATAAACAAGTTAAATTAATCAACTTCGATGAGAGTATAAAAGCGTTTAATAAAAGTATAAAAGGTAATAAAATCATGATGGTTGGTAATTTAATTGTTTTTATAATTAATTTAATAGCATTTATAATGTTTTTAAATCCTTTAAATTTAATAGCATTGGGTATAAATATTGGTGGTTTTGTTTATTCATTGGTTTTGAATATTAAAGATAAAGCAAATGTTAAAGATATGGAAAAAACGAAATTATATTTAGATAATGAAGATAAGTTAAATGATAATTGTAATATTAATCCTGAATTAGTAGCTAAATTATATAATAAAGAATATGAATATGTGGCATCAAGTGAAGCCATGATCAATATTAATAGTATTGAATTTCTAAAAAATGAAGAATTAGAAGCAATAGTTGATGATATAAATAACAATAATAGCAATCATAGTTATAAAAAATTAACGAGAAAAAGATAATTGTTGTAAATTAACGATTATTTGACAAAATTGGTTACAGTTTGCCATAAATATTATTATATAGTATAATAATATTGCCAAAGAGGTGTAATTAATGGATAAATTAAAAAAGTTTTTAAGAGAAAATAAAGTATTATTAGTATTAGCAATAATCCTTATTTTATGGTTAGTTGCTTTTGTAATAATTGTTGTTATTTTCTTTTATGGTTCATCTAAAGATGTATATGGAACAAGATTAGATAATCTTAAAGATTTACCAATTACGGAAGAGTTAAAAAACGATGTAACGGACACTTTTAAAAGTGAACCATTAGTCAATAAAATTGTAATTAATGTTAAAGGGGCCAATATATTTGTTAATGTTACATGTGATGATGGGCTAAAAGTCGATACGGCTAAAAAATTGGCTGAAAGTACGATAGCACTATTTAGTGAATCTTTATTAGGAGTTTATGATATTGAATTTAATATTAACAATGTTGTAAATAAAGAAGATAAGTATTTAATTGTTGGTACAAGAAACGCTAATAGTGATGGTAAAATTGTTTGGAATGAATATAATTTAAATAAAGAAAGTAGTGCTAAGTCATGAAAAAGAAAAAATGGCTTTTTGGTGCCATAGGCGTTGTAGTAGTTTTAATTATTGGTTTTATAATTTTTAAATTTTTAAATAATAATAATAAATTAACGAGTGTTGAAAGAACTTGGATAAATAATAATATTAACAATGTTAATAATATTTATGTTGAATCTGATGAAAATTTATTTAGTAAAGATGGACATGGTGTATTTTATGATTTTTTAAATGATGTTACCAGTGAATATGGTATTAATTTTAATTATGTAACAACTAATAATGATAATAATTTAATTAAACTTAGTTATGAAGAAAATATTACTGATAATTCAAAAGTTTTTTATACTGATCATTATGTTTTAGTAGGTAAAGAAAAATCTTTTATTAAAGAGAATGCTAATTTAGAGAATAGTAATGTTGGTATTTTAAAAGATGAAGAAGAATATGTAAAAACCTATTTAAAAGATGTAACTATTAATTATAATATTTATGAAAATATAGATGATTTATATAATTCTTTAAATGAAACAGTTAATTATATAATTGTTCCAAGAATAAAAAATATCGATAAAATACTGCAAAATAACTTAATTATTAATTATCATTTTAGTGATATTAAATGTTATTATACTTTAAGTGGAATTAGTGATACTTTAAGTTCTATATTAGAAAAATATTTTACTACTTGGAGTGAAAAAGTTGATAATTATTTAAAAGAAGAAGAATTTAAATTATTTACTAGTTCTTTAAAAATTCAAGAAACCGAAATAGATAAATTACGTAGTTTAGATTATGAATATGGCTTTATTAATAATTCCCCATATGAAGTAATGATGAGTGGTAATTATGGTGGTATAGTAGCAGAATATTTACAAGAGTTTAGTAAATTTTCTCAAGTTTATTTTAATATTTCTAAATATCGTAATACAAATAAATTAATAAAACAAATTAATAAAAATAAAGTTGATTTATATTTTGATTTTAATCAAAATATAGAAGATAATTATATAAAAACAGATAATGGAATATTAACAAGTGTATCTATTATAACGAGAACTAATAATAATAAAGTTTTTAATTCTTTATATAGTTTAAAGGGTGAAGAAGTATATGTTGAAGAAGGAAGTAACATATATAATTATTTAATGGGTATCGAAGGTGGAATCATTGTAAATACCTACAAAGATAATAAAGAATTATATAAACTTAATAAAGAAGATGTTATTATTGTTATGGATACATACATCTTTAATTACTTAAAAGAAACAAAATTAAATAATTATGTAAGTAAATATGATACATTTATTAATTCTTTATATACCTTTAAAATTAAAAATGAATATCCAACATTACAATTATTACTTGATAAATATATGAATTATTTAGATACATTTAGTATGATTAATCAAGGATTAAATAGTCATTTATTAGTAGTAGAAAAGGGTAATATATTAAATACGATTGCTAAATATATTATTTTAGTTATTTTAGGAATTTTAATTATTGGCTTTATTGTTTATAAAAATACTAAAAAGATTAGAATAGCTAGAAAACTAAAGAAAGATGAAAAAATAAGATTTATTGATGAATTAACTTGTTTAAAAAATAGAACTTATTTAAGTGATTTTATGAAAACTTGGAGTAATAATACAATTTATCCTCAAGCTATCATAGTAGTAGATTTAAATAAATTAACGGAAATAAATGAAAAATATGGAGTTAGTGAAGGAGATAAACAAATTCAAGCATTTGCCAATGCTCTTATAAAAACTCAACTTGATAATAGTGATTTAATGCGTAGTGATGGTAATGAATTTGTTATTTATACTGTTGGATATAATCAAAAACAAATTATTAATTATATTCATAAATTAAATAAAGAATTGAAAGGACTTCCATATAGTTATGGTGCTGAATTTGGTTATAGTATAATTGAAAATAATTTAAAAACAATTGAAGATGCTTTAACGGAAGCAATTGACGATATGAAAGAGAAAAAAGGAAATAAATGAAACAACGAATAAAATCTGCGCGATTAACTATAAAAGAATTTTTTAAAAATTTTTTCAAAGTATTAAGAAGAAGAGAAATGATTATTTTACCAGGTAATATTTCATTTTACTTATGTTTAGCAATTATTCCGACATTTGGTTTAATTTCTTATGGTGCTAGTATTCTTAATTTATCAGTTGATTTCTTATATAATTTTATTGCTAATTCTTTTTCTAAAGATATTGCTAATTTAGTGCTAGGTATTGACTTAAGTAATGATGCTGGTCTTCATTTCTTTATTACAATTATTGCTGGTTTATATATAGCTAGTAATGGTGCTGATGCAATAATTATTGCAAGTAATACCATTTATGGTAATCCCAATAAAAATTGGTTAAGAAGAAGAATAAAGGCCATGGGGTTATCTTTCTTATTTGTAGTCCTTTTAATATTCATGTTAATTGTTCCAGTATTCGGTAATATTATTGTAAATTTAATTAAAGAAGTTAATTTAAATCCTTTAATAACTAGTCGAATTGCTTATATTTTTGAATTGTTAAAAGGTCCAATATCTTGGATATTTATGTTCTTAATTATTAGATTAATATTTGCTTTGGCTCCCGATAAAAAACAAAGACATCGTGTTGTTAATTATGGAGCTATATTTACAACAATATGTTTTATAATTGGTACTAAAATTTATTCTTTATATGTAAATAATTATGCTAATTATAATGCCCTTTATGGGGGACTTGCTAGTATCGTAGTATTAATGATTTGGATTTATTTCTTATCATTAGTATTTACAATAGGTATTGCTTTAAATTGTGAAAAAGATGAAAATATGTCAAAAACTGGTACTATAAAAACAAATAATTAGGAAATAATAAAAATATGTACACGAGTATTACTTAGTACATATTTTATTTTTGATATCAATCTAGTATTTTTTACTAACGATATTGAAGAGTAATACTTGATAAGAAACAAGCAATTGTTTCTTATTTGTGTTAAATAAATATGTAAATAGGTAAAAAAAGTGCGTAATAATTAGAATTAGTGATATAATTAAAGTGATGGTAGTTATGAAAAAAATTAAGTTATTTTTAGTTTATTTAATAAGTTTTATATACTTAGAAATATTATTTAAAATTTTAATGCATAATAATATTTTAAATATTAATTTAATTAATTTGTTAATATATTTAGTATTTATTAGCTTAATATTTTCTATTATTTCAACATTATGGAAAAATATTAAATTAAATAAAATGTTTTTTTATTTAATTTTTAGTTTAATTACAATATGGTTTGGGGTTGAATATGTTGTAAAAGGATATTTTGGCTTTTATGTTTCACTTTCGGCTTTACAAATTGCTGATCAAGTTGGTTCTTTTGCTTTAGTGGGCTTATTAGAAATATTAAAAAGAATTGTAGGAATAATATTTATTTTGCTTCCTTTAATATTAACAATAATATTTAGAAAATATATTGATTTTGACCAAGTTGATTTTAAAAGAAATGTTGGCTATTTTTGCATATCTTTATTTATTTTCTTATTATTTAGTATAAGTTTAAATATTAAAAAAGAAAAATTAAATTCAGCATATTATTTATATCATGATGTTAATAATGTTACTTTAAATATTGATACTTTTGGCTTAATTCACGCGATGAATATTGATTTAAAAAGAGAAATATTTGGTTTTCAAGAAAAAATAATTAATGATAATCCTTTAAATGATAATCAAGATGAACCAAGTGCTATAGTATATGATTATAATAATTTAGATATCGATTTTAATAGTTTATTAGATAGTGAAAGTAATAGTAAAATAAAACAAATTCATTCTTATATGGCTAATGATACGGGAACTCTTCAAAATGAATATACGGGCATATTTAAAGACAAAAATTTAATATTATTTATGGCTGAAAGTTTTAATGAAATTGCTGTAAGAGAAGATTTAACTCCAACTTTATATAAACTTGTTAATGGTGGCTTTTCTTTTAAGAATTTTTATACCCCAACTATTTATAGTACTATTGGAGGGGAATTTCAAGAATTAACTGGTTTATATGCTGAATCAACAGGTATTTTATCAAAATTTAGAAGTGGTAATATTTCATTTCCTCAAGGTATAGCTAATAAATTTAAAGAAATTAATTATAATACTTATGCTTATCATAATAATACTTATACATTTCAAAATCGTAATAAATATTTAAAAAGTTTGGGCTTTGATAATTTCTTAGCATGTGGTAATGGTCTTGAAAAAAGAATTAACTGTAATGTGTGGCCAAGAAGTGATGTTGAGATGATTGATACTACTATAAATGATTATATTAATGATGAACATTTTATGGTATTTTATGCTACTGTATCTGGTCATTCTGGCTATGGTTGGAATGAAAATGCTCAAGCAAGAAAACATAAAGAAGAATTTTTACAATATAATTTAGGATATAGTGAAAAGATATCTGGATATTTAGCAAGTCAAATGGAACTTGATCAAGCCCTTGCTTTATTAATTCAAAAATTAGAAGAAAATGGTAAACTTGATGATACAGTTATTGCCTTAGTGGGAGATCATAATCCTTATGTCTTAGATTTAGATGAAATAAATGAAGCTAGTACTTTCGCAAGAGAAGAAGTAATAACAAGAAATAAGAGTAATTTCATTTTATGGAATAATAAAATGGATACAATAGATATTACAAAAGTAGGAAGTCAAATTGACGTTATACCAACTATATATAATACTTTTGGAATTAATTATGATTCAAGATTATTTATGGGTAAAGATATTTTAAGTACTGAAGGTGGTCTTGCTATTTTTGCTGATAGTAGTTGGGTAAGTGATAAAGGTATGTATTATGCTAAAAGTAATAAGTTTATTAAAACAACAGATGAAGAATTAGATGATGAATATATTAAAAATATAAATAAAATAGTAAATAGCAAAATTAATTTAAGTAAACTTATTATTGAAAATAATTATTATAGTAAAGTTTTTAAATAACAAGAAATAAAGTTAAATATTTTATTTCTTTTTTTATACTTTTTTGATACAATGGTTATAGGTGATACTAATGCGTTTTAAAGTAAAAAATCCCATAAGTAATATTATTATGATGACATTTTTGTTAATATTACTTTTTATAACTTGTATATTTTGGCTTATATTAGGTAAATATAACTATTTTTGGATTTATATTATTCTTACAATATTATTAATAATTATCTATTATTTTCCTTGTTATATTGTAGATAATAATTATTTAATAGTAAAAATGGGCTTTTTAAAAGTTAAGTTAAAAAAAGATAAAATAAGAGAAATATTACCATTAAAGAACAATGAAGTAAAAATTAGTTTTAATAAATTAAGTATAAAATTATACCCAGTTAATAGTGATTTATTTATAAGTTGTCTTAAAGATAAGAATATAAAAAAATAATTTTATAAATTTAAAAAGTGGTGATAAAGATGAAAGTATTTTTAATAAGTAATAATGCTTTACTAGATTATCTTAATTATGAAAGTGATAACTTAGAATTAATTAGAATGGTTAGACCATTAAGTGTAAAGGGTGAAGAAAATGCTAAAATAATTAGCAACTTAGATATTTTAAAAAATGTTACAACTATTTATTCATCTTATTTTAGTAGTGCTTTACAAACAGCTAAATATTTACAAGAAAAATTAGAGTTAAATATTAATATGAATATGAATTTAAATGATTGTAAAGTTGGTTTATTAGGCAATAAAAATATAAAGATGGTTAAAGGATTACAAGAACATGATGTTAATTATAAATTACCAAATGGGGAATCATTAATAAATGTTGGTGATAGAATTAAAACTTTTATTGATTCTTTAAATGATAAAGAAGTAGTTTTATTTACTCATAAAAGAGCAATATTAGGTTATTTACTTAAATATGCTCATATAGATTATAATTTAGATGATAATTTGATATTGGAATTTAATAATAAAGTTATTTATGATGATAGTGATAATGAATATGATATTTATGAAATAGATATAGAAGAAGATATCAATATTAAACGATTATAATAAAAAAATTAATTTATTGACTTTTCAAGTAAGTACACAAAATTTTGTTTGTGTACATTTTTTTGAGTCAAAATTATTGACACTGATAGTGTGAAAAGTTTTATATAAAAAATGAAAATACAATCTAAAAAACCAAAATAGAAGAAATAAGAAAAAGAGAAAGAGAAAAAAATAAAAAAGAAAGAAAATAGGGCATGCAAAAAAGTAATCTAAAGGATAGAAAATTAATTATAAATATTAATGTAATCGTAACCTAATTTAATAAGTTCAAGCCATTTAGAAGGCATATTTGGAGCTTTAGCAACTTCATTAATAACAACAGGGACATTGTAATCTAAAGAATAATGAGGTCTAAGGAAATTATTGAAAGTAGCAAAAAGGACTAAATAAGAATTAGCATTATCTAAAGAAGAGAAACCATTTTTGGGACGATAGTAATATTTTAAAGTACGATTAAAACGTTCAATAATTTGTTTTTGGGATCGATATTTTTTAGAAACAGAATCAATGTTGGAAAGTCCAATAACCTGATAAAGAGTAAAAGGAAGACCATGCTGAGCCCAATAATGAACGGCGACATTGTAAATGGGATTGCCATCAGAAATAACTTTAAGAGAATTAGGAAGAGAATCAAATTTAATCAAAGTAGAATAAGCAGCTTTAATAGAAGAGAGAGAATCTCTTTTATCAAAAGCACGATAAGAAGTAACAATTTTCTTAATGGCATCAAAATAGAAAAAGATATAAGCAGTTTTACCAGCAACTTTAATATAAGTTTCATCAGCAGCGATAGTATCAGATAAATCATAAGGAAAAAATTCAAGCAGAGGATGAACAATAGAAGAAACGGCTTTGCAATAATTTTCAACAGTTTTATAAGAGATAAAAATTTCGTGAACATCTTTAATTAAAGAGGCAGTTTGACGATAAGAAAGACCATAATTAACATGGTAAGTAAGACAAAGGCCAATAACATATTGAGAAGAATAAGCTTTAGAGATATCAATAGGAGATTGAATAAAATTACGATAATCTTTAGAAAGAGAAGGAATATCAATATTAAAGTGACGATAAATGTAACGAAGTTTCATTTTTTCAGGATGTTTTTGATAAAGAGAAAGATCGTGAGCATATAAAGATTTTTTATTATTGAGATAAAAAGGACAATTATCATTTTTACAACGATAGACATCAAAGTCAGTACGATGATGATGAAGTTCAAGTTGACAATGACAATGAGGACATCTAAGAATAATATCTTTAGAGGGTCTAGGTCTGGTAGTAAAAGAATGAGAACAGACTTTACAATGAAAGTCATAAGGTTTTTTAGTATTGAAATAAAGATAATCAGAAGGAGCATTACAAAAAGGACAACAAACATTAGAAGAACAAGAAAGACGACGATTAATAGGTTTAATGTTGTTGTCAATAATAAGCTGCTTATAATCTAAATGTTCATGTTCAACAAATGGTTCAATAAAAGGACGATCATCAACATTAAATTGACGATAGCGAACATTTTTAGGTTTAGCATCTAAATGATTGATGTCATCAACTTTGATGAATTTAGCTAAAAAAACAATAATTTTCCAAATAAATTTATTAATAGTATTTAAAAATTTAATAGTAAGTGATATAATTTTAGACATGACATTACCTCGGTTCTAAAAATATTATAAATGGTAATGTCATTTTTTAATAGATAAAAATTAACAAATATATAAAAAGAACATCATAAATATTATGATGTTCATGGGGCTTTGCCAATGTCATCAGTTTAAGAAACTACATAAGAAAATGTGTAGTTTTTATTATGTGTAAATGATAAAATAGATATATA
>CANROK010000015.1 GCA_947632205.1 uncultured Bacilli bacterium | reverse complement strand
ACCTCTCAGTTCGGCTACGCATCGTTGCCTTGGTAGGCCATTACCCCACCAACTAGCTAATACGCCGCAGGCCCATCTCTAAGCGATGCTTGAGAGCATCTTTACTCCATAGAGCTAATTCGGTATTAGCAATCGTTTCCAACTGTTATCCCCAACTTAGAGGCAGGTAACCCACGTGTTACTCACCCGTTTGCCACTAGGTGGAAAATCCAAATCAGATAAAATCCAGTTTTTGTGCAAGCACTCAAACTTTCAATTATCGTCAATGGGCCACCTCGTTCGACTTGCATGTCTTAGGCATGCCGCCAGCGTTCATCCTGAGCCAGGATCAAACTCTCAATAAAAAAGATTTATTAATTCAAATCTTATTGTTAGTTCTTCCTAAGCTACTCAAATTGACTTTTTACTTAGTTTTCAAAGATCATTTCTGCACTCTTTTTCGCTGTGCACTAGTAATATACCAAATTGAAAATCAAATGTCAACAAAAAATTCGCTTTTTTTTCATTTTTTTTAATTTTTTTGCTTTTTAGCCGTATTTTTGCCTATTTTAACTATTTGGTACACTATAAATATATGAAAAAAAATAATAAAAATGTCAATTTTATTATTTTTATAAACTTTTATATTTCTCTAAATAATAATTTACTAAATTAAAATTAAATGGTCCCTCATTATTTTTTTTCAAATTTATTAATTTTTCTAATTCTTTATTAAGAATAAAATCCAAATCCTCGGAATAACCCATTATCTTTTTATGATATTTATATTCATTCTTATCAAGTACACGATAACCACCATCCGGAAATACTCTTAAATCTAAATCATAATCAATATATTTTATGGCTCCCTCATCAATTATATAGGGAGATGCAATATTACAATAATAAAATAATCCATATTCTTTAAATTGAGCCACTACATTAAACCAATTTTTTTTATAAAAAAAGACTATTGCTGGTTCTTTAGTACAATGGCTTCGACCATCATTTTCTATAACCTTTGTTTTATCGTTTGCACAAATTAAATAATCATCTGTTTCTTCTAAAACAATTGATTCTTCCCATATACGATGGATTTTTCCATTATGTTTATAACAGTGTGTTTCTAGTTTATCACCTAAGTTGTGTAATTCTTTTTTATCATTAGTCATATACTAACCATCTCTTTAAAGTATTATACTATAAATAAACAAAATAAACAACGGAAACTTCAATTAGTTTCCGTTTAATAATTCTAGAGCTTTTTTCAATTGATCATTAATATTTCCCACATTATAATCTGGATTTATTCCAATTCCATCTATACATATGCCATTAGGTGTTAACCATTTGGCTGTAGTAAGCTTAACTGAATCTCCATTATTTAAATCTGCTACTTCTTGTACTTTTCCCTTACCAAAGCTTTGAGTTCCTACTATAGTTGCTCCATAACTTTCTTTTAAAGCTGATGCTAATATTTCTGCTGCTGAGGCAGTATTATTATTAATTAAAACAACAATTGGATATGTTCTTTTTTCTTTTGTGCTATCTCTATACGTCATAGTATTATCATTGGTTTCTAAAGTATATATTTTTTTACCTTCTTCTAAGAAAATTGAAGAAGTTTTTTCAGCGGCAGTTAAATACCCCCCAGAATTATCTCTAAGATCAATTATTAAATTATTTATCCCTTCTTTTTCCATACTATTAAGGGCATTTCTTACTTGATTATCCAGAGATACGGAAAATTTAGAAATATAAAGATAACCAGTCTTAGTATTATTAATTATTTTATAATCAATAACCGTATTTTCCAATTTTTCTTTTTGCAATGTATATTCATAAGCAATACCATCACGAGTTATTTCTAATTCAACTTCTTTATTATTTTTATCTCTAATATAAGATTTTATAGCTACTTGATCTGTAGAATCTACTTCTACACCATCGATTCTTGTTATTAAATCGCCAACTTTAATGCCGGCTTTTTCAGCTGGTCCATTTGGAGTAACTGTCATTACTATATTTCCTTCAATTCCTAAACCAATACCTTCATAATCGGCAGATAATTCATCAAGTATGTCATTATATTCTTCATCATTTAAATATGTAGTATATTTATCTCCTAAAAAATTTAACATTCCATCTTCTGCAGCACTTAAAAGTCCTTTTTTGTCTATATCATTTGAATAATATTTATTTAATATTGTATTATAAACATTAATAAATTCTTGTAGATTTTCATCATCACTTAAAAAATTAATGCTTTTACTTCCATCACTTTTTAACATAATAACACCAGTTGCAATAATTGAAACTAAAGCAGTAATTATCATTATTATTATTAATTCAATTAAATTAAATCCATTTGATTTTTGCATATAATCACTCCTAGTATTTTCATTTTATCATGTCAAATAAAAAAAGAAAAGCAGTTATACTGCTTTAACTTAATTTTTCTTGTATAGTTTTGTAATCTTCAATATATTCAACTATCTTACCTTTTTTTATACGTAATAAAGTTAAATCACCAAAATCTAAATCTTCTATTTTTTTAGCTTTTGGATTACTAATGTTATCATTATCAACATTATAATATTTAGCATTTATTGGTTCACTTAAATCTAAATAATAAGCTTTAATATATTTATCATCATCAGAATTACCTAAATACATTGTATACATTATAGAATATTTAGAAGCTTCACTAGATTCACCATTATATACTAAGACATAATATTCATTATATGGTCTATTTAACAAAGTACCTACAGTTACAACATTATAATTAATTGCTCCTGGTATACTTTTCTCTTCAACTTTCTTTTCCTCTTTATGTAACATTTCTGTTGCAAAATATACTATACCAATAATTACTGCAATAACGATAATTAAAATAATAAAATTTCTAATTAAATTTTCATCTTCATTATTATTTTGGTTCAATGCCTTTTTTATTTTTTTGTTATTCTTATTATCCACCATTATTGGATTTTCCTTTTTTTTATCATTTTTTTTACTCATATAAACCCTCACCAATAACTATTATAACCAAAACTTCATTTAAAAGCAATAAAATAAAAAAAATCATAAGTTATTTATTTCTTTAACTTATGATATATTAACTATTTTACATTAGAAACTAAAGTTGAATTTCCTAATGAATTAGCTATTAATTGCATTTCATCTGATGATAACTCTGTTGATGCTAAATAATAAGAAATATTATTAACATCCCAACTTAAACTACTAGCACTTAATGCTCCAATTGTCTCACTTAAAAGCAATGGTTCGCCATAAACAGGTACTACTTCCATACTAGTATTTGAAATAGTTGGCTCTTCAATTAAAACAAAGTTTTTATCACCACTAAATGTTAATATAACTCTGTTTCCCATACTAGTTTCTACTTTTTCAGAACTTGTTAAGTAAGTATTGTTAGGAATATATAACGGATAAATAACACTTTCTATAGTACTTGTCGGTTTACTCGCTGAATTTTGACTTTCACAACCACTACCAGAGCATGTATTTTCATTATTATTTTCTTCATTTGCATCTTCTTTTACATAATCACTTAATTTAAAATCGTCTTTTTTAAGGCCGGCCTTAAGATCTATTTTATCGAAAGTAACTTTAATTTTAACTATATCTTTATCATTATATACTTCTACTTTTTCAACTTTTTTATCTTTATCTAAATATATTTTTTGATATTTTAAATCTGCATTATTTGGATAATTAACTTTAGTTTTAATGATATAACCATCCTCATCTTCAATAATTTCTTTATTAACATCATTTTCTATATCGTTTACTAAATTACCCATTAGATATGCTTGACTTGAATTATTAGGCCATTCACTTTGAAATTTAAAGCTTTTATTTAATGATGGGGTAATAACATAAATATTTTCATTATCTTTTAATATAATTTGTTCATGATTATTAGTTTGATTTACTAATCTAACTTTATAATAATTATTTTTTAAATAATAGCTTTCTAAACTATATGTAAATGTTTCTTCATCATTACTTATTTCCATATTACCTGTTATTTTATATGATTTTATATTATTTATACTATCTTTAAAATCTTTAACAATGTTTTCCTTAGATTCTTTACCACATCCACATAATAATAATAAACTACTAATCAATACGAAAAACTTTTTCAAAATACCACTTTCCTTTTCTAATTAAAGTATATTTCTTAAATATTTAAATATTCATGTATAATTAGAAAAAAATGTTTCATAATACTATTAGGTGATAAAAAAATGGAAACATTTCAAAAAGCAACATTAATATTTACAATTATTGGTGCCATAAACTGGGGATTAATTGGCTTCTTCGATTTCAATTTAGTTGAAGCTTTATTTGGAGCAGAAACAATATTACCAAAAATTGTATATGCAATCGTTGGCTTATGTGGTTTAATAAATGTCGGTATATTATTTAATCACTTTGAATGTAAAGAAAAATAGTCAAATGACTATTTTTTTATTTACCAAATAATGACAATAAAAATCCAACATTATAAATTATTGTATCTGCATTTTTAACAGCAATTTTTTTGCCAATTGCTTTACCACCAACAGTAATAGATGAAATAATACAAGTAACAATAATATTAACAATTGTTAAGTTATTATCTTTAAATAAATTTAAAATTAAAATGGCTATTAAACTACCACTTATGATACCACAAACATCACCAACAACATCATTACAAAATGATGAAACGCTACTTCCATTATTAGCAATTTTAATGGCCATTTTTGATCCTTTTAGTTTTTGACTGGCCTTTGAATGCAAAACTTTTTTATTACAACTTAATACAGCAACTCCAATAACATCAAATAATATTCCAATAAATACAATCATTATAATACAAATTACTAGTACTATATTATTTAAATTACCTAATAAATTAGTTATTAAACTAAATAAAAGGGCTAATATAAACGTTAAAAAAAAGCACTTAACAGTCCAATTATTTTTCATTAATATCTCCTTAAAATAAAAAAAATATGGTATATTATAAATCAATTTTATGGTTTAGGTCGAGTTGAATTTCTCTGTTTTCTACTATCAGTTACCCGTATAGCGATTTCTCTTTAAAGAAAACAATTAATCGTTACCGTATTAATTACTCGATTGCCACTTAATCCATACTCTAATACTTATAATATGTACATTCTAGAGATTTTCTCAAACATCAAGAGATTGTCGTTATTCGCTTTTGCAATAATGATTTCAATTATAAAATTATTCATTTACAATATTCCACATTATCACTCACGACAAGAAATATCAATACGACTTAGTAAAAGGACTTTAATTATATGCCATTATAAGGGTCCTTAAACTTAAAATTATATATTCACCCTAACCTGGGCGGAAAAAGCAAATATATAAAGTGTCAAATTCTATTAGTAGATTTTTAGCCCTACCCTCAAACAATATTGATGACTAGAATAATGCACCACACTTGTAAGTATATCACATATTAATGTTTGTGTCAAATTTAGTAAACTTAACTATTTGTGTTCAAAAAGTTCTTGACTTGTAATAATACTTATTTAATTTTATGTTTTATTAATTAAAAAAATTAGCTTTTTTAAAACTAATTTTTATTTTTTTGATATTTTTATAGTTATTGTTCTAGTAACTACATAATTTACTAATGGATTATTATTATCTATTTTAACCTCAACATCATGAGTTCCTTCTCCTAAGCCAGATAAATCAACATAAGCATTTACATCTTTTGCTTCTATAGCTTCAATATTAGATAAAACACCTTTTACTTGAACTGGAGTTTTGTCAGTAGAAGTTATAGTTGCTGAATATCCATCGGCTAAATTCCTTTGCGTTATACTATCAATTTCTAAAGTTTTTTGTTCTTCATTACCAAATGCAATTGTTACAGTTACATTTTTAATACTTAAATATCTAACGCCTGTAGTCCTTCTAATAGCAGCTTCTTTCTTAACTGAATTTTCAGTACCAAGACCATCAACTAAAACTTGAACTGGTATTGAGGTAATATTTTTAATTGCTTCAGAATCTCCATAAACATCTACGGAGAAATTAGCACTATTATTAATCGTTATAGATGAAATAGCTTTTCCAGCTACTAAATTACCTATTGTAGTAACAGTAACAGGAACTGTTGTTTTGTAACTATTAAGTACTAAATTACCAGTTAAAGTTTTTGGAACAATTTCCACATTTTTAATTATTTCGCCATTATTATCATAAGCAACTAGGGGAATATTTGTAAGCTCATAGGTTCCAGCTTCTGTATATGTTTTATCAGCAACATTGATTAATGCCTTTATACTAGAAATTTTATCTAAAGTTTCTTGACTACCTTTAACTACTACTTCACTACTATCTAAATCAACTTTTTCAACACTTAATTTTGGATCTAAATCATCGCTTCCTACAATATCGTATACAACACTTTTAACTTCACTAACTTTATCTTTAATATTGACAGTTAAGTATGATGGATTTAATAAGTATTTAACGGAATTAATATTTTTAGAATAGGTAAAATATGCTTTATATGATCCAGCTTCTGTATATTTAGATAAATTTAATTCTACCTTAAATTCACCCATTTGTTTGGCTAAATAAACATCACTTTTACGACCTGTAATAGTAATATCTATTGACTCTGGAACATTTTCTACAACAAAAGCTTCATTATTATATATTAAAGTTACCGGCACATTTTCAATATTTTCTGCATCATTATTAACTAAACTTATAACTTTATTATCAATTAATAAAAAACAAATTACCGCAAATATTAAAGATAAAACGATTAAAAATTGTGGACGATTAATAAGTCGAGTAAAAATAGAATTACTACTATTTGATTTTTTATTTAAATTATATACTAATCTACTTATGGGCATAATAATTATTTTATCTATAACACCATATATAGATTCGAAAATGGCATATAATATTTTACCAATTTTCTTAAATAACTTATTCATTTTCTTCACCACTTTCATTTTCTTCAGCTTCAAAGAACACTTCAGTTTTTGGACTTAATTCTTCTATCAACATCATTCTGAAATCTTCTAAAGTTAAATTATAGTGAAGTTCATTATTACATGCAATGGATATACGACCATTTTCTTCTGAAACAATTAAAGCTATGGCATCACTTTCCTCAACTACCCCAAGAGCTGCTCTGTGACGTGTTCCTAATCTTTTAGAAACATTAGGATTCATACTTGTTCTAAATACTGAACCAGCACAAGTTATACGATCTCCTTGAATAATTACACCACCATCATGCATAGGTGAATTAGGAAAGAAGATAGTTTCTAATAATTCATCACTTAAATCAGCATAAATTTTGGTACCATTTTTTATGTATTCCTCTAAGGATACTTCTCTTTCAATAACAATTAAAGCTCCAATACGATTTTTTTTGAAATATTCTATAGCTTTCATTATTTCGTAAACTACTTTTTCTCTTTCATCAACTGTTAATACTTTATGTCTTCCAAGTAATTGAGTTCGCCCTAAGCTCTCCAAAACACTTCTAATCTCGGGTTGAAAAATAACTATAATCGCAAGGGGACCCCATGCCACAATGTACTCTAATAATACACCTACAGTATATAAATTCAAAAGATCACTTAAAATTTTAACAATTAAAATGATTATTACACCTTTAACAATTAAAACCATTTTTATATTATTTTTTATATTCTTTAAAATATAATAAAATGCTAACCATAAGACACTAATATCTATTATTTTAGTCACTATACTCCATATTTGAGTTAAGTTCATAAATACACTCCTTCATCTTTGCTTTTTAATTATATCAAATTTTTTATAAAATAAAAAGTCCTATTGGACTTTATTATCAATTATTTCATCATTTGAATTAATATTAGTATTAGCATCTTCAGGATTTATAATTGTATTATCAATTAATTCAACACTTTTAGTTTCAGGATTAATATTCTTTGATTTACTGACCATATCTGATAAACTTTTACCATCATTCTCTGCACTATTTCTAATTTCTTCAATATAATTTTCATCAATTTCATTTTCTTTTTGTCTAAAAATATCATTTTTATTTCTTTTTGTATCTACTATATACCCAATTAGTGCAAATAAAAGTATAATAGATATTGTTAAAAACCAAGCATAATTATTACCAATAAACTCAATTATTTTTTCCATATATTCCTCCTAAAAAATAATATTCTAAAACTTCAGATATTATTAATTTTTTTCTATTCTTTTTAAATCTCTTTCTTTAATAGCTTCTCTTTTATCATAATTTTTCTTTCCTTTACAAATACCTATACTAATTTTAACGACATTTTTATTTAAATAAGCCCTTAAAGGAATTAAAGTATACCCTTCAAGCGTTTTTAAACTAGCTAATTTTTTAATTTCTTTCTTGTGCAGTAATAATTTTCTTTCTCTTCTTTCATCATGATTAAAAATATTACCTTCTTCATACTTGGCGATATACATATTAATAATGTATGCTTCATTGTCTTTTATTCTTACATAAGTATCTTTTAAATCAGCACTCCCTTTTCTTAACGATTTTATTTCCGTTCCTTTTAATACAATGCCAGCTTCAATTTCATCTTCGATAAAATAATCAAATTTGGCTTTCTTATTTATTATTTCCATCTATAACCTCAAAATCTATAATCTTATCATTCTTACTAGCATTAACCACTTTTATTCTGACCGTATCACCAATTTTATAAATTTTTTTCTTATCCATACTTACCAGGGCTAATAAATCTTGAACATAATTATAATAGCCATTTAAAGAACTTATGTGAACTAATCCTTCAACTAAATTAGGTAATATAACAAAAAAACCAAAACTAGTAACAGTTGTTATCATTCCTTCATATTCTTCACCAATATGGCTTTCCATATATTCAGCCATCTTCATATCTGTAACTTCTCTTTCAGCATCAACAGCATCTTGTTCTTTTAGAGAAGAATGCTCAGCAATTTCAGGAAGAACATTTTGATAATATTTAATTGTATCATTATTAATTTCTTTATTAAATAAATATGTTCTTAATAATTGATGAACTGTTGTATCAGGAAATCTTCTAATTGGTGATGTAAAATGCGTATAATTATGAATTCCCAATCCAAAATGACCTATATTAGTCGTACTATAAATTGCTTTTTGCATACTTCTTAGTAACATACTTGATAAAATTGGTCCTTCTTTATATTCTTTTAAATCATTTAATAAATTTTGCATATTTTTACTAGATGTATCAATGCCATTTATCTTTAAATTTAAATTCATAGTTTTTATTAAATTAGTAAAATCTGCTATTTTTTCATTCTTTGGAGTTCCATGAATTCTATATATAAATGGTAAATCCATATTGTATATATGAGTTGCTACAGTTTCATTCGCTAAAATCATAAAGTTTTCAATTAAATTTTCACCTTCAAGTTGTTCTCTTTTAATAATATCTATACATTTACCATTTTCATCTTGCACAATTTTGGCTTCTGGAATATTAAATTCTAAATAGCCATTATTAAGCATTCTTTTTCTAACAATTTTAGAAAGTTCATGCATTTTTAATAAAGTATCTTTAAATTCTTCATAACCATTAGGTACTTCATTATCCATTATTATTTTATTAACACATTTATATGTCATTTGTTTACGACTTTTAATAATTGAGGGAAAAATGTCATATTCATTAACTTTTCCTGTGTTATCAATTTTCATTACAACACTTATGGCTAATCTCTCAACATTAGGATTAAGTGAACAAATACCATTAGAAAGTTCATGGGGAAGCATTGGAATTACTTTATCGGCTAAATAATTGGATGTTGCTCTTTCATAAGCGGCCTTATATAATGCTGTATTTGGCCTAACATAATAAGATACATCGGCTATATGAACGCCAAGTTCATAATATCCATCTATTATTTTTAAACTTATTGCATCATCTATATCTTTAGTATCATCACCATCTATTGTAAATATTTCTTCTTTTGTTAAATCAACTCTTCCAATTTTATCTTCAGATTTAACTTCATCAGGAATATTTTTTAATTCATTTTGCACTTCTTCACTAAACTCAAGTTCAATATTATGATTATAAGCAATACTTAATATATCAATATCGGGATCATTTTTATGACCAATTATTTTTATAATAGTACCAATAAATTTTCGATCATCTATTTGTTTATCTAAAGTAACTAATACTTTATGACCATCAACTAAATTAGCAAAAGGATTATTTAATTTTACTTCAAAATTTAAATTTTTATTATCTAGTATAAGAGTAGGAATATTATTTTTATATAATATTTCACCAATAACTTTATTTATACTTCTATCTAATATTTTTAATACTTTTCCTTCTATTTTACCATCTCTTCTAAATGTATCTATTAAAACTATATCACCATCTATAGCGCCATTTAAATTATCTTTGGCTATAAATACATCCTCAGCATTTTCTACTAATAAAAAAGCATAACCATTTTTAGTGGCATCTATTTTGCCAACTTTTAATGATTTACAATATTTTAATAATATATACTTTTTTTTACTTGTTTCATGAATAATTCCAAGTTTTACTTGTTCATTTATTATTGTTAATAATTCTGTTTCATCTTTTATATTTAAATAATCTTTTATTTCTTTTATTGTTTTCGCTTTAGGTGCATCTAAAAAATCTAATAATTTATCCTTCATAATATTCACATACCTTTTCGCCCTTAGTATCCCAAGAAACTTTTACATATGCTCTATCAAATGGTATATCTTTATTACATTCGTTTTCATTATAATCAATCATATCCCATTCTATTAAATCTTTTAAAGTATATGTACAACCATCTTTTCTATTATTACAATTAGGTATTTTGATTCCATCCGCATTTTCAACACTTAGTGTAGCATAAGTGCAAGCTGCTTCTTCTACTGCTTCTTTAAAATCAGTACATTTCTTTGCCTGTGTATCTTTCATTGTTTTAGTTAAATTAATTGTAACTAAAACTCCAACAATACTTAATATAGCAATCACGGCAATAAGTTCTATAATTGTAAATCCTTTTTTATTCATATCTATCACTATTTTAATTATAACATTTTAAGTTAAATAATAAAAGGACTAAAGATACATTAATTTAATGCAAATAAAAAACGTTACAATGATGTAACATTTTTTCTATTTTATTAAAAATAATACTAATGAAATAATAAAGAATGTTATACCTAATACAAATGTAAAACGACTAATAAATAATTCAGTTCCTCTTTCTTTCATATTTTGGAATAATTCTTGATTTCCACCAGTAATAATACCAGCACTATCAGTAGCTTTGCCGCTTTGTAATAAGACAATGGCAATTAATAATACAGAAATTATTAAAAGTATTGTTTCTAAAACTCCTATCATATTTTATTTTTCCTTTCTATTTTTTGTTTCATTAAAAGCATCTTTAGATTTTCTAGAAGTATTTTTTTCTTTTGAATCTTTGTTCTTTTCTTTACTATCATCAATAATATCTTCTTGTTCTTTTATATTATCTACTTTAAAATTAATATTACCATTTTCAACAATGTATTCTATTTGTTCTTTTGTAAGTGTTTCATATTTCATTAAAGCATCACTTAAAAGCATTATTAATTTTTCATTTTTCTTAATTATTTCTTTAGCTTTTTCATAACATTCTTCAATAATCTTTCTTGTTTCTCTATCGATTTCTAAGGCAACTTGATCACTAAAGTTTTTAGTTTTACCATAATCTCTTCCTAAGAAAACACTACCACTTTGCTCTTCATATTGCATTGGTCCTAAATCACTCATACCATATAAAGTAACCATGTTTCGAGCTATATTAGTAGCTTTTTTAAAGTCATCACTAGCACCAGTAGATATTTCATGTAAGAATAATTCTTCACTAACACGACCACCAAGTAAGCCAGTAATTTCTGCTAATAATTCATTTTTAGTTAAAACAACCATTTTTTCTTCTTTTGGAAGCATCATTGTATAACCACCAGCCATACCTCTTGGAATGATAGTTATTTTATGAACTTCATTAGCATCTTCTAATTTAATACCAATAACAGCATGTCCTGCTTCATGGATAGATACAAGTTTCTTCTCTTTATCCGTAATTTGTCTTGAAGTTTTAGCAGGTCCCATTAAAACACGATCTGTTGCTTCATCAATTTCGTCCATACTAATAGCATGTTTATCTCTTCTTACCGCAAGTAAGGCCGCTTCATTAAGCAAGTTTTCCAAATCAGCACCACTAAATCCTGGTGTTCTTTGACTTAAATTACTTAAATTTACTGATTTATCCAATATTTTGTTTTTAGCATGTACTTTTAAAATTTGTTCACGAGCTTTTGAATCAGGTAAGTTGATTGTTACTTGTCTATCAAATCTTCCCGGTCTTAATAAAGCAGGATCTAGGACATCTGGTCTATTTGTTGCAGCAATAATAATGATACCTTCATTTTCACCAAAACCATCCATTTCCGTTAATAATTGATTAAGCGTTTGTTCTCTTTCATCATGACCACCACCAAGACCTGTTCCTCTTTGTCTTCCAACAGCATCTATTTCATCTATAAAGATTAAGCAAGGTGCACTTCTTTTAGCTTCTTTAAACATATCACGAACACGAGATGCTCCAACACCAACGAATAATTCTACAAAATCAGAACCACTTATATAGAAGAACGGAACATTTGCTTCACCAGCAACTGCCTTAGCAAGTAAAGTTTTACCTGTTCCTGGAGGTCCTACTAATAAGACACCTTTAGGAATTCTAGCTCCCAACTTTTGAAATTTCTTTGGATTTTTTAAGAAATCAATTAATTCAGCAACTTCTTCTTTTTCTTCAGTTAAACCAGCAACATCATCAAATGTTTTCTTATCACTATCGTTTGATAGTCTAGCCCTACTTCTTCCAAAATCAACAGAATTCTTGTTAGACATAGCAAGTTTTTTAACTAAAACATAACCAAAAATAACTATTAATACAAAAGGTAAAACGTTTATTACTATATAAAGTAATGTACTACTTCCTGGATCACTTTCTGTGTCGTATTCTTTAATATCATTTTCTTCAACATACTTTGTTATAGCACTAACTTCTTCGGCAATAATCTTACTTTTAAAGCTTTCACTTTCTTTATAATCCTTTAATTTTCCTTCAACATAATAAACAGATTCATTACTATTTGGCGTAATTAATATTTCTGTAACATTATTTTCTCTTAATTCTTTTAATAATTCTCCTGTTGTTAATTCTTTTATTGTACTTCCTTGTAATTGTAGTACCACAATAATAAATATAATTACTGATACTAAAACTATATAAGGAAAGAAATTTTTAAATCTACTATTATTATTTTGTTCATTATTCATTATTTTTCCTCCGTGTACTTAAGTATTATATCATACTTTTCATTAATTTCTTTATCAAATATTGATTTTTTTAGACCTGGAATCCAAATTACATTATCATTACTATCTGTAACTATTGGATAATCCAATCTTTTTTTAATATCTATTTTATTATCTATAAAAATGTCTTTAACTTTTTTTGTACCATTCATATTCTTTATTTTTATTTTATCTCCATCTTTAACAGTTCTAATAATTATTGGTAATTTAATATCTTCACTATTAATTCTTAAGATATAATTACTCTTTTTATCACTCTTTTCTATTCTTTCTATTAACTTATTACCTATTATTAATTTATCACAAAATTCATAATAATAATCTTTAATATTTATATTTTTTTCAATAATTAAATTATTATAACTAATTCGTGCAATATAATTATTGGCTAAATCAATTTGTTTATTACTCTTACTTTTAATTAGTTTTAATATTTCTTTAAATTGACTATCACTAATATTAAATAAATTATCCCTCTGAATTTCTATTATAACATATTCAATTATTTTTTTAACTATAAATTCATCTTCTTTTAATAATTCTTCAATATTTATTTTATTATCTTTATATATATTATCTATTTTAGATTTAATAACTCTATTTACATATTCATTATATGAATTTAATTCTTCACTATATTTTAAAAACTTTAAATGAACATTTTCATCTTCTTTTTTTAAAAATGGTAACAAGTGTTTTCTATATCTATTCCTTGTATAATTTTCATCTTCATTCGATTTATCAATTACATAATCTATATTATTCTCTTTTAAATAATCTAAAATTTCTTTTTTACTAACTGTTAAAAGAGGTCTAATAATATTATTATTTATTCTACTAATACCTAAATATCCTTTTAAATTACTTCCTCTTACAATACGCATCATTACTGTTTCAATTAGATCATCACCATGATGGGCAGTCATTAAATACTTTGCTTGATACTTATTCATAAGCTCAATAAAGAAAGCATATCTTTTTTTTCTTCCTTCACTTTCACTAAACTTAGCATTAGTATAACTATCAATTTTCATATATTCAAAAATTATATTGTTGATAACACAATAGTTTTCAACAAATTTTTTTTCACTTTCACTTTCACTTCTTAAGCCATGATTAACATGAGCACAAATAAGTTTTAAATTATATTTATTTTTTAATTTATTAAGTATCGATAATAAACACATGGAATCAGGTCCACCTGAAGTTGCTACTACTATTGTGTCATTTACATTTAATAAATTACTTAGAAAATTTTCCACTTCTTTCATAATATCACATGACATATTATATATACATAATTTTTATTTAGCAAGAACTAACACTAAAAAAACACATAAATTTAATTTTAATTTTATTATATAAATTTCTATACCTATCTCTTTTTTAATTATTATTAATCTTTTTTTATTTTTCTTGTTAAATAAGTTTCTTCAATATCCTCATATATTCTTATTTGTTCTTCTTCTAATAATTTCTTAACAGCATATGCTGCATTATTTTCTATGCATAATTTAAAAAATTCATATCTTATATTATAAAATCTATCCCAATAATCTTGAATACTTCTTTTACCTCTAATAATATTATGTTCTTCTTCAAATTTTACTTGTTCTTCTAGAGGAATACATAATACTTTACTAGAATTTTCTATATCAATATAAACACTAACTATTTTAGTTTTATCATCTTCATTTATCTTAATATCAAATATTTCTTCATATTTGGCTATTTGCATATCATTAAGAAAAAACCATAGATTATTCGTTTCTTTAATTAAACATGTTCCATACTTATCCATTAATTTACCATATACATATGCTTCTCTATAACAGTTATCAACATCCCAATTTTCATCTTGATTCATTATTTCTATATAATCTTGTTTCATGTTATCTAATATTTCTTTATTCATTTCCAAACCTCCTAATTTTTATTAAAATAATGGAGCAAATAATCTAAGTATTGCTTGCCATAATTCTTTAAAGAAACCGTTTTTAACATCTTTATCTTTTAATTCTTGGCACTCTTTAAAAGTACTCTCAAAATCTTTATAAATATCATTTATTTCTTTAACACTTTCCATATAAATACCATTTTCAAAATGTAAATATAAACTTCGATAATCCATATTAATTGTACCAACAACTGCTCTTACATCATCAGATAAGAATACTTTTGAATGAACAAAGCCATTAATGAATTTATATATTTTAACACCATTATCATGTAAAACTTTAAAGAAAGATACTGTTTGTGTATAAACAATTTTTTTATCAGGAATACCTGGTACAATAATTCTAACATCTACTCCTCTTTTTGAAGCTCTACATAAGGCATTTACCATATCTGTATCGATTATTAAATAAGGTGTCATTATATATAAATATTTCTTAGCACTATTAATCATATTAATATAGACATCTTCGCCAATTAAATCTTTATGTAATGGAGCTACTCCATAAGGTATTACATAACCATTAACATCTTTTTCTTTAAAGTCATATTTAAATTTAGTAATGTCTTTATCTTCATTACGATTAGCATTCCAAAGAGTTAAAAACATAACTGTTAAATTCCATATGGCATCGCCAACAATTTTTATACCATTATCTTTCCAAATTCCTAATCTACTATTAAGATTAATGTATTCATCACTTAGGTTAACACCACCAGAGAAAGCAACTTTACCATCTATTATAGTCATTTTTCGATGATCACGATTATTCATAAATATGCCTCTAAAAGGACTAAGTTTATTAAAAGTAATGCATTTTATATTAAATTTAGCCAGTTTTTTAGAATAATTAGTTTTAAGCATAGCTATACTTCCCATATCATCATACATTATTCTAACATCTAATCCTTCTTTTGCCTTTTCTTTTAAGATATCTAAGATGCCATTCCACATTGTACCTTCATTGATAATAAAATATTCCATAAAGATAAACTTTTTGGCTTTTTTTAACTCTTTTAATAATTCTGGATAAAATATTTCTCCATAAGGGTAGTATGTTACTTGATTATTCTTACTAGCAAAATAATTAGTTCTATTTATTAAATAATTTATATTATCTAAGTTCTTATCTTTAACTTCTTTGGCAATATTTTTATCTTGTGCTAAATATTTACTATATTCTTTTTCATAAGCAAATATATTTTTTAGTAATTTATTTTTAGAATAATTTCTTCCTAAAGTAATTAATAAAATAGTACCAAATATTGGAAAAATTAATATTAATATTATCCATGGTATATCACTTGATAATCTTGTACTATTTTTTAAAATTCCTAAGACAATTAAAATACTTACTATACTATAAAATAAGTTAATTATTCCTAAATACTTATAAAAGAATAATCTTATTAAAATAGCAAATCCAAATTGTAAGATAACTCCAATTAAAACGATAATAACTCTTTTTACTGCATTTAACATAACTTTCTCCTTCGCCCATATTATAACAATTATTTGGTTAAATTTAAATTCTAAATAAAAAAATTAGCTTTAAATCTTGCTAATTCTTATATTATTATTTTGCTACACTTTTTATATCTTGTAACTCAAATCTATATTTTTGCGATACATCTGGATATTTATCATGATCAACTTCAGATAAAAACATATCTAGTGGTCTTATCCATAAATTGTTTTCACCATATAAACTTCGATAAACTACATATTCTTCTTTTGTTTCCGAATGTTTAGCTATATCTACAACTAAATAATAATCTCCCTTAAAATGTTTATATATACCATTTATTTTTATTTCTCTCATACTATACTCCTATCTAATAATATATATATCATAATTTAATAAATGTTTTCAACATTATTTATAATTTTTTAATGAATTAATACTAGTTTTTTTATATCGTTGTTATTTGCTTCTTTTATATTGGAATTTAATAAATTATTATAAAACTCGGCAATAGCTTGGTAATTATCACAAGTCATATCATCACCTATATTTATATCAGTAAAAATTGTTATATCTTTTACTCCATAAATATCTTTGAAAATTGTTAAAATAACTTTATGATTATCTTCTTTTAAAGAAAAATGATTACTACCTTGGGAAAATTTATCGATTGTTTCAATTTTTTGACCATTCAAACTAATACATAAATTTTTAAATATTTCATATAAATCGTTTTCCACATCCTCATTATATGTAAAAGTAAAATCTATAGTAGTAAATTCTTCATCTATATTATCTTTTTCCAAAATACTAAAAGCTCTTAATCCATAATTAGGAAAACCATTATCACTCATAGTAAATATTTTTAAAAACTTTACAATATTATCATTTTCTTTACTTACAATAAGAATACCTGGTCCTAAATATGTATCATCATATAAAGCATAATTTTTCATTTTTAAACCCTCCTGAATATTATTTAATTTTCTTTCATTAATTTAATTATACCATTATTTATTTAATATACAATTTATTTATTTTCTATTTGATTTGTTTCATTTAATAATCTATCAAAATCAGATACATATTTTCTGTCTTGTATAATCCTATATTTTTCATATTCACCTTCAGCTTTTTGTATTGCTTGTTTATGAGAAATTGCCCCTTTTCCATCTAAAATATGATAATGAAAAATTTTTATTGCATTTTCAACTTCTTCTTTCCAATCATCCATATACATTGCAATATTTCTTTCTGCATTATTTTCAGCTATATCTAAAAACAAGTTTACTAAATTGTTTAAATTTTTGATTTCCTTTTCATCTAAATAATTTTTAGCAACAGTAATATCTGATTTTAGTATCTTACCGTCAGGTGATTTTTCCCAATTGGTTAGTCCCATATTTTCTTTTTTAGAATCTACTCTGTTATAAATTATTTCAGCAGCTGTTTTTCCTGTTATAGCATAATGAAATTTATTTTGAATAGTTTTATAAAATTCTTTTGCTATTTCACTATTTTTGTCATAATCTATTGAACATTCTGCAAAAATATCCGTAACTTTTTGATAAAACATTCTTTCACTTGTACGAATTAATTTTATTCTTTCAAGCAATCTTTGAAAATACATTTGATCTTTTGGACTTGATTTCATAAATCTTTCATCATTTAGAACAAAACCTTGAATCATATAATCCTTAATTATTTTATTTGCCCAAGTTCTAAATTTGATTGCTTTTTTAGAATTAACTCTAAAACCAATAGAAATAATCATATCTAAATTATAATATGAAAAAATTCTTTTAACTTTACGAGTACCTTCATTTTTAACTTGTGCAATTTTTGCACAAGTTGAATTTTCATTTAATTCTTCGTCTTTATAAATATTGTTGATATGTCTAACAATACCACTTCTATCAATATTAAATAAAGTTGCTAAAGCATCAGTACTTAACCAAACATCTTCATTTTCTAGTAATACTTCTACTTTAGTATTTCCTTCTTCATCATTATAAAATAAAATATTTTTTTCATTACCTATTAATTTATCATTCATTTTTATACCAGAACCTCCTTTTTATTAATAAATTAATTTTTTTATGTCTATCATATTCAATTTATTTTAAACCCTAAAAAATTTTCAACTGCTTCTTTTATTTTATCAAATTCGTAACCAAATGCTTTGCAAGTACACCAACCTCTTGATTTTGCAGTTTCTATATTTTCTAATGTATCATCGATAAGCAATATGTTTTCAGGTTTTTCTTTTGTTGTCTTTTCAACTATCTCATATGCCTTTTCTTCTGGCTTTACATAACCTGTTTCATAAGATAAAAAAGCATAATCAAACTTAGATAAATCTACTTGTTCATTTATTCTTTTTTCATCTAATTTCACTAAATTAGAAAAGATAGCTATTTTACATTTACCTTTTAAGCTATGAGCTAATTCAACAACTTCTTTATAATAATTAATTTTTTTGCCATATACATTATATAAATTTTTGTAGTCTTCTAATAAACAATCTATTTTTAAATCCTTACAAATTGTTTCAAACCATTTGCTTATCGTTTGATTATCACCTTTTATAAACGTGGACATGAGTTTTGTACTATTAGAACATATATTCATTATTTCCGTCTCTGTTAAAGTACAATTATAATGTCTTACTATATCTAAAATGACTTTTTTAACATTATAATCATCTTTTTCATGACTTTCTATTACGCCACCCCAATCAAAAATTACAATCTTTTCCATTAATATCTCCTAACATTTCAAACAAATCATTGTACATTTCATTTCTATCTATTTAAGTTATAAATTATATTTTATGATCGTATTTAGTTTTTAGAAAAATTTATAATCACTAGTATTATTGCAAATTACTTCTTTAACTCTTTTATTTAAAGCAACCTCTAAATATAAGATACCTACAAATATAACTTTTTTACAAAAAACATCTCTTATATATTTCCATAACCATTATATCATAATTTGTAATATTAGTAAAAAACTCCTACTTCTTCTTTTGAATAAATATGTATTATAGATTTTTTATTGTTAAATTAACTTATTCTCATTAAATTGTTTTTGTAACAATTCTAAATCGTTCAATCACAATTTTATTTAACAAAAATATTATATCTAATTTTTGAATGTTAATTACTACATAAAACTACATATATTTATTCTCGCCTCTTTTTCGTGGCCATTATCAATATAATAATTATTACCAGAATCAAATATATTTTTATCGACCTCTTCATTAAATTTAACTAAATAAAATAATCCTCCTTTAGTATCAGTATAACTAATTATTTTATCTCCATATTCTTCTTTTAAATATTTAATGCTTTTGTTTAATAGTTCTTTATAATTATTTATTTTTTTATTAATTATTTCTTTTAAATTATAATTATTTAAATAATCTAAAACAACATATTGAAGAAAAGCAGAAGTTGATAAATCATAACTTTTTTTATATAAATAGATTTTATCTATTAAAATTTTCTCTGCAATAATGTAACCAACATTAATAGAAGGGCTAATTAATTTGGAAAAAGTTCCTAAATAAATAATATTCTTTTGGTTATTTAATTCAGTAAAACTATAATATTTTTCTTTAGTAAAATTAATATAACTATAAGGATCATCTTCTATTACTAGGATATTATATTTATTAATTACTTTTAAAAATTTATTTCTTTTTTGATTAGACCAAGAATACCCTGTTGGATTATTAAAAGTTGGTGTTACATAAATCATTTTAGGGTGATATCTCTTTATCTTTTTTTCTAGTTCATCTAAATTAAATCCATCTTTTTCTATGTTTAGACCAATCATATTTATTTTTCTTTTTTTAAAAACATCTAATGCTCCAAAATAAGTTGGTTGTTCCACTATGATAGTATCATTTTCTTCTAGAAGAGCATCAACGATTAAATTAATGGATTGTTGGGAAGAAGTAGTGATTAGAATATTTTTATAATCAAGTTCTTGATTCCATAAATTACTTAAAATGCTAATTATTTTAATGCGAAGTTCTTTTAAACCTTTTGGAGTTAAATAAGTGTTAAAATTAATATTACTATCTATAACTCTTTTTATACTAGCATTTATTTCTTTTTCATTAATTAAATTATATATTCCACTAGATCTATTCATTATTTTTTCCTACAAACATATAAAGAACTTTTTTCATTTTCAATTACTTGAATATCAAAATATGGAGAAAGTATTTTTAAATATTCTTCTTTACTTATCCAATCAAAGACAGTAAAATGAGGTTCATAATTTTCTCTTATTTGAACATGATTTACTTTTTTACCTACTAGATATGATATTTCTACATAGTTTATATCATCGATGCAATATTCTTTTACTAAAGGTTTAATTGAGGGCTTTTGACAGAAAGTATTAAAAATAAAAAGTCCATCTTTATTAAAAATATTACTAAGCATTTTAGGATTAATATCTAATAACCAATAATTAATGGCTTGTTCACAAAAAACTTTATCATATTTCTTAGTGTTAGTATCTAAAAAATCTTTTATACTTTTATTTATTACTTTTATTCCAAAATCCTCTAAGTTATCAGGAATCATCTCTTTTTCTTGGTCAACATAAGTTACATCATTACTAAGTTTAATTAGTTCCATAGTAAGTCGACCATTACCGCCACATAAATCTAACACTTTATCATTTTCTTTAATATTTGCTTGTTCTATTAAGTAAAAAACACCTTTTTTAAAATAGCTTTTATATAATTCTTTATAAATATCATGTTTAGGATATTTCATATTAACCACACATTCCTTTCTATAACATATTACCATTTTTATCAAATAAGTAGATAACACCATGGTATTTAATATTAAATGAGGTATTATTGTTTCTAATTGAATCACGAATAGTTCCAGGAAAAGCATATTCATAATATGGCAATTTATCATCAAAATAATGATTGATATGCACTATTACTTTTACTTTTTTATTTTCCATTATTCTAGCAAGAAGAGGTGCATTTAAAGTGGCCTTTTTACCAATAACTTTAACAAGATGACTATTATGATCAACATCTCTTACAATGGTATATTCTTTAAAATCTTCTTTACCACGAATGGTTGTTATAAAACTATTATTATCTATTCGAACCGCAATACTTCCAAATAAATACTTTTTACCATAAACTTGTTTTGTCATTAAGGATTTATATTTACTTATATAATCATAATAGATAATTAAATCATTATTTATATCTTGGACTTTATCCTCCATGAAAATAGTCCGATAATAGATATCATTTTCAGCATTTTCAAAGAAGGCCTTTTCATCATTAATGGGAACTATACTTTTTTCTTTAGTGAGAGCATATTCTTTATCTTTGCTCTTAATAAGTAAAAATGACCATTTATGTTCAAGTAACTCTTGATATTTTTCATTGATTATTTCTTCATTTAATTTAAGAAGTTCTATTTTTTTATAATTAAGCATTTTTAAACATCTCTCTTATTAATTTTAAAGCTATCTCTTCTTTACCAGATGCAGTTACGTATTCATCATTTTTATTGATAATAAAAGCGAGATGATTACCATTTCGAATATTAGATAAATCATTAGCCACTACTAAATCACAGTTATTTTTATTACGAAGATTAGTTGCAACTTGGAATAATTCTTCTTTTGATACTCCATCTAAGAGTTTAAAACCTATTAAATGAGTATTAGGGCTTAATTTTTTTATTATAGAAATTATCTTTGGGGTTCTTTTTAATTTAATTATCAAATCAGATTCATATGAAGATATTTTATTAGTTTTAATATTATCTTGATTATGGCAAATTAAATCATAAATATCTTCATTTGGATGATTTTTAATATTTTCAGTTATCTTAGTAGCTGTGGTAACAAAATCAACGGTATAATCAGAAACAGCCATAGCGTGAACAAAATAATCTATTTTTTCCCTTGTTAATAATTTTTCAACAACTACTTTTAAATCATTAGTATCGACTATTTCTATTATTTCAATTTTAGTATTAGTTGGCTTAATCGCATTTTTAGAACAAATATAATATATTTTTTCAATATTAGAATCATTTAATTCAATTAATTTGCTAGCAATTAATGTTCCTAATTTTCCTGAGCTACTATTCGTAATCTTTCGAACATTATCAATTCTTTCACTTGTACCTCCTGATGTTATAATAATTTTATATTTCATTATGATTACCTCTTTTTCTAGATAAAGTTAAATTTTTGTTTTCAAATAACTGTTTTACATAATCTATAATGGTTTCTTTTTTAGCAAGTTTACCAATTGCTTTATATCCACAAGCTAAGTTGCCTTCAATTGGTTCGATGAATTCATATCCATACTCTTTTAATTTTTTTATATTATCTTGAACGATAGGGTTTGCATACATAACGTTGTTCATAGCTGGGGCAAAAACAACAGGATTTGGAGTTGCCATAATAGTTGTCGTTAACATATCATCAGCAATACCATTTGCAACTTTACCAATAATATTAGCGGTTGCTGGAACAACTAAAATTAAATCAGCTTTTTGAGCAAGCGTAACATGCTCTACCTCAACGTAATCTTTTTCTTTAAACATATCGACTACTACCTTATTTTTAGATAATGTTTCTAGAGTTAATGGTGTAATAAACTCTGTTGCATTTTTCGTCATAATTACATCTACATTGGCTCCTTCCCTTTTTAACATAGAAATTATTTCACATACTTTATAACAAGCAATTCCTCCTGTTACCCCAATTAAAATATTTTTATTTTTTAACATATTATTTCTTCCTTTCACTTAACATTTTATTATTAATATATTGATAAGTAAAATATATAAATGTTATAATATTAATAAGGAGAGCTTATAATGAATATTGACTTAGAATTATATCGCATTTTTTATGTTGTTGCAAAACACAAGCATATGACTAGAGCTAGTGAAGAATTACATATATCTCAACCAGCTATATCTCAAGCTATAAAAAAATTAGAAGAACAATTAAATGGAACATTATTCCTAAGAAGCAATAAAGGAATGGAACTTACTGAAGAAGGAAAAATGTTTTATGAATATGTCGAGGGAGCTTTACAATTAATTAATAATGCCGAAAGAGAATTTACTTCATTTAAAATTTTAGATAAGGGTGAAATAAATATTGGGTGCTCAACAACTTTAACTAAATTAGTTCTATTAGAAACAATCAAAAAATTTCATATAGATTATCCAAATATAAATATTAATATTAATAATGATTTAACTAGTAATCTAATTAATGATTTAAAACTAGGTAAATTAGATTTTGTCATCTTTAATGAAAGTAATGTTAAAGAATCTAATGTATTTTTAAATAAAATAAAAGAATTAAAACAAGGTTTTATCTATAATCCTAATTTTTTTAAAGACAATATAAAATCTTTTGATGATTTAAATAATTATCCACTAATATTACAAAAAGCGGAATCTAATAGTCGAAAATTACTTGATTATATTACCTTAAATAAAAATGTAAAATTAATTTCTAAAATGGAAGTTGCAAGTCAGGATTTAATAACAGAACTTGTTAATATCGGATTAGGAATTGGCTTTACTATAGTAGATTTAGCTAAAAAAAATTTTAAGGATTTAAAAGAATTAGAAATAAATAAAGAAATTCCTAATATCAATGTTTATTTAGCTACTAATAAAAATATTTATCTAACCTTTGCTAGTAAAACTTTTATAAATTATTTAAAAAATAATTAAGCTTATTTAAGAGATTCTGACCAATCAAACTTTTTTCTTATATAAACATTGTTATTAACTATTCCATTGTTTCTTAATTCTTTATCATGATTTAAATGGTCATTTAATAACACTTCATCGAAATTAGATAAAACGTTATCAATATCTACACCTATTCGCATATTTCACCTCTATGAATATCTTTCATATAAATACTTGCATTAGTATCCTTTATTTAATTTTCAGCCCCATTTTTTATTTATAGTACTATCTTTAAAATAAATATTTCACAAATTGAGAACATTGTTATCATTTGCTTGCAATTTTTTTTCAATAATATTATTTCATATTAGTTTCAAATAAAATTTTACTATTACTATTCACTACATAAATCTATCAAAATTATTGATAAATTCATTTAATATATATTCTTGCCATTCTCTACACATTTTTCCTATATATTCTTGAGGATTAACCCATAATACAACATGATCTTTTTCTATTGGATTAGTTACTTTTTTGTCAAATTCCCCTATATATACATTAGCAATTACTTCTAAATATCCGTGTTTCTCATCATATATATAAGAACCAACATTGGCAAATTCTTTAATATTTTTTAACGAATAACCAGATTCTTCAATTAATTCTCTTTTTAATGCATCTAATGCTGTTTCAGACTCTTCTATACCTCCGCCTAAATAAAAATAATCCTTGCCATCGGTCACAATACCTATTTTATTATCTTCTTTTCTAATAATAATTGCATAAGCACCTGGACGCTTTTTATATATTATTTTAGGATTTTTTTTATTAATATATTTCATAATGTTATATCTCCTATCAAATTTTTTTACTTTAGAATTGTATATCATAAATAAGTTACTTTTAATACAAAGGTTTTAAACATATCCTTAGATATTTTAATTTATTTTCTTAATATAATTATATATCGCCAAGATATCAAATATTGATATTTTATCTTTATAAAAATTTAGTCCAATACAATCTTATATTATCCTTATTATCTTTATTTTCAATATTCGTTTATTATTTATAATTTACATCAACTTTTAATTATTTACAATTTTTAAGTATTTCATCTTTTAATGAGTAATAATAAATAATATGATCCATTGTTTCTTTAACTTCATTAATACCTAATTTTTGTTCTTCCTCTGAATCTGTTTCTAACATTAAAGATCTTTTTATATTATATTCTAGCCATTCTAATCTACTATTATTAGCATAATATAAAGCTTCCCAATTAATATTTTTGCTCAATTTTGAATTTTCAAAATAACTATTAATGAATGCTTTGAATAATTCAAAATTAACATTACAGGATTCATAACCTGACCAACATAGGGCTAGTGTAAATAATTCTAAATATGGATTAGAATATCCTAAACATTCTAAATCAATGATTTTAAAATTATCATTTAACCACAGAACATTTTTACTATCTAAATCATTATGACAAACTGCAATATAATTAGGTAACTTATCTACTACTTCATTTCCTTTATTCATACTATAATTTAATATATCTATCTTATCAAATAACATATCGTAAATTGGTGATTTTTTATCTTTAGCTAAATTAATATAATATTCCCAATTAATATTTTTTGCTTTTTCTTTCCAAGTATCTTCTTTTAAAGTAATGTTATGAATTACTGATAATACTCTTCCTATTTTTTCACAATTTTCTTTTTTTATTTCACAATCCTTAAGAGATTTTCCGTCATACCAATCATAGACATAAAAAAATTGATTGTCTTGCATTTGTAGCTTTTTACCATTAAATTTTAAAGAATATATTGCATCAATATTATTTTCTTTTAATATTTCTTCATATTTATCGGCATTCTCAAAATTTCCTAATGCTGATGGTCTTTTCATTATATTTGGGTTTAGTAATTTTATTACATATTTAGATTTATCAGTTGTTAATTTATACATTTTATGAGTTAAACCCCCACTTACTCTTGATGGCTTATTTATTATTTTACCTAATCCAAAATTAGATGCTAATTTTTCAAAAAAATCATTTATATTCATAAAATCTTTCATAACATAATCTTTTGGTTTATATTTTCTATTTTCATTTACAAAAGTTTCTCCTTTTATTAAAAATAATATCATAAAATATTTCCATTGACAACATTTCTAAATTTTTTTCTTATCCGCCATTATTTTTCAAATTTTAAAGCAACACCGATTATTTTATCGCTTTCATTTTCCTTTAATCATTAATAATTTTAAATAAAAAGAGGGTTATTTGTGTTATTATTGTTACTATAAATACTTTTTTATTTGCAAACCTTTTGCAAACTTTGTTTGCATCCGTTTACTATCACAATATATTTATTATTATATGTTTAGAAATATCTCTTTTCTTAACATATAATTATTATGCCTCTTTAAAAACTACTTTTACAATAATTCTAAACATTTCTTTAACATTTCTATCTCTAATCCATTTATCAATTTGATAAAATCAGTATAATCTTTCGTTGTATGGGCTTTA